>CAZWVC010000007.1:0-33579 GCA_964637245.1 uncultured Desulfocapsaceae bacterium | reverse complement strand
AAGATCCGCGCAATCAGTCCTTTATGAGATTCTTGATGGTTTGCTTAAATTAATGTCACCTATCCTCAGTTTTACAGCTGCGGAAACCTGGGAACATCTCCACAAGCTCGATGCGAAGGCACCATTAGAGGACTCTATTTTCTTCACCGAATTTACTGAAAACGGCGTTGATCAAATTGAGGCTGATCTCAATACCAAGTGGAAGAAACTCATAGATATCCGCTCCGAAATTACCAAAGCCTTGGAAATAGCCAGAAGAGAAAAAGTGATCGGGCACCCTCTTGAAGCTGAGGTCTTCATTAAGACCGGCAATCAATTACAGGATTTCATTCAATCTGAATTAACTACTTTGCAAGAGATTTCGATTGTTTCAGCACTGCAGCTGACTGAGGAAGTTGTGAAAACTGAACTGCCGCCTTTTACCAGCGAGGAAATTGAAAATCTCGTAGTCATGGTTCGACCAGCTGCAAGTGAAAAATGTGAGAGGTGTTGGACCAGATCTCCTAGTGTTGGAACCCACACTAAACATCCACAGATTTGTGACAGGTGTTTGGGTGTGCTTGAGAAATACGGTGTCGCCAGCGAGTAAAAGAGACTGTGATTTATCTTCTTACAGTTGGCTTGGTTTGTGGGATTGACCAGCTTACCAAGCTTTTGATTGTCAATTATTTTACGCTCTATCAATCTACTGTTATATTGCCAGGTTTTTTTAGTCTGACCTATGTAACTAATCGTGGTGCTGCATTTAGCATATTTGCTGATGTTGAATCTCCCTGGCGACACTACTTTTTTGTTGGAATAGGGATTGTTGCTCTTCTGGCATTGACGTTAATGTGGTTTAAAATCCCAAAGAATTCCCAGATTAAGGCTATTGGTCTGCCACTTATTGCTGGTGGGGCACTGGGCAATCTTATTGATAGAATACATTACGGAGAAGTTATAGATTTCTTAGATTTCTATGTGAAATCTTATCATTGGCCAGCATTTAATGTGGCCGATATAGCAATATGTACAGGTGTTTTTTTATATATTGTCTTCAGTGTATTGGATACGAGCAAATCAAAATAAACAGGGGTAAAACAATGAAAATCGCTATCCTTTTCCCAGGTCAAGGATCTCAATTTCTTGGTATGGGACAGGAGTTTATTGAGTCTTCTGCCGAATGTAAAAAAGTAATGGAAATGACGGATGAGGTATGCAACGCTCCTATCGGAAGTCTCTGTAAAGATGGCCCGATGGAGGAGTTAACTAAAGCCGAATACCTGCAACCAGCAATTACTGCTATTAATATCATGTGCTGGAACATGCTAAAAGTAGAGCTCGCTGATAGAGTCCCTGTCAGTTATTTTGCAGGACATAGCTTAGGGGAATATTCCGCACTCTATGCAGCTGAGGCTATTTCTGCTGATGATACTATTCGGTTAGTTGCTCAAAGAGGCAGTTTGATGGGTATAGAAGGGCGCAAAAATCCAGGTGGTATGAGAGCTGTGCTTGGCTTATCCATTGAGCAAATTGAAAAAGAGATTGAGCAATGCTCTGAAGGTGTAGTAACTGCTGCAAATCATAATACTGAAAAACAAATAGTAATTTCAGGAGATATGCTAGGTCTTGATTCTCTGTCAGGTAAACTTGAAGAGGCTGGGGCAAAAATCATCCCGCTCAATGTAAGTGTTGCGAATCACAGTCCTCTGGTTGCAGATGCTGTGCCTAAGTTTTCCGAAGACATGAAGAAAATTACCTTTTCCACTCCGAAACAACCAGTAATTTTCAATGTTACCGCAGATGTAGAAAATAATACAGAGACAATACAAGAGATTATGGCAAGACAGATTGCATCAAGAGTACGCTGGTTTGAAATAATTAATGTAATGCTGAAAGACGGGGTAGATACATTTATAGAAGTGGGGCCAAAAACTGTGCTTAAGGGAATGATGCGTAAAATTGTGCCTAAAGGTCTAAAAGTTACCACCCTTCAATTTGACACACCGGATGGATTAGCGAAATGCGTTGAGAAAATAATATAATTACAGATATATATAAGCCGTGCCAGATCTTCAACAAGGTTGAGCACGGCTTTTTTGTGGGGCAAATCTCTGATCAGTAATATTGTAGTACTTTATACCATTCAATGATTATTAATATTCGAAGAGAAAGATTAATATGCAGTGATTTAATTGGATGAATGCTAATTTGAGCCATTCAATAATGTGTGAGGGGTACGGAGCCATGATAATTAAAAAATGTATTGAACACATTAAAAATGGAGAGAATATAGATTTTGATCTGGCCTATGAATTGGCAACAGGAACCAATTCTGGAGAACTGTTTGAAGCAGCAGACCATCTCCGTCAGTATCTTCATGGTAATGGTTTTGATTTATGCTCAATCATTAACGCGAAATCAGGAAAATGTAGCGAGGATTGCAGGTTTTGCGCACAATCGTCCCATTATGAAGCGGATATAGAAAACTACGATTTCGTTGACACAGAAGAGGCTTTGTTGCAGGCAAAAGACAATGAACAAGTGGGCATTGGTAGGTTTTCTCTGGTAACCGCTGGCCGTGAGTTAGAGATTGAAGAATTAGAGGAATTTGGTGAGATATATAACAAGTTAAAAGAAAGAACTAAGCTTAAACTTTGTGCTTCCATGGGGATGCTATCCCGTGAAAAGGCAGAATTGTTGAAATCATATGGTGTTGAGAGATACCATTGCAATCTTGAAACATGTAAGAGTTTTTTTCCGCAGGTTTGCACTACTCATACCTGGGATGAAAAAGTTGAAACCATAAAAATTGCTCAAGAGGTAGGCCTTGATGTGTGCTCTGGAGGAATTATTGGTATGGGTGAGACACTTGAACATCGCTTGGAGTTAGCTTTTGAGTTGCGTGACTTGAATATTCTCTCCATCCCAGTAAATGTGCTGACGCCTATAGCCAACACCCCATTTGCAGATTTAAAGCCCATTTCTCTTTCAGAAATTCTTACATGCATAGCAGTCTTCAGATTTATCAATCCCCACGCTGTTGTCAGGTTAGCTGGTGGAAGAAACCAAATGGGTGATGACCAGTACAAGAGCTTTACCGCCGGGGCAAATGGTGCAATTGTAGGCAATTATCTCACGACTGCAGGCAACGATCTCGAAAATGATCTCAAGAATATAGCAGAAAGTGGCTTTATCTTTGAGGACAAAGGGAATGGCTAGTCTCCTGGAGTTTGACAGGCAGCACCTTTGGCATCCATATACATCCATTACAGATCCTTTACCTGTAGTAGAAGTTGTATCCGCAAAAGGTGTAAGACTGCGCCTTGCTGATGGCAACGAACTTATTGACGGGATGTCTTCCTGGTGGGCGGTTATTCATGGTTACAACCATCCAGTTTTAATAGATGCCATAAAAAGTCAAGCTGACAAGCTTTGTCACGTGATGTTTGGTGGAATAACTCACCAACCAGCGGTGGAACTTGGTCGTCTTCTCGTGGAAATGACACCTGCCGGTTTGGAACGCGTCTTTTTCTGTGATTCTGGCTCAGTTGCTGTGGAAGTTTCCATGAAAATGGCGATGCAATATTGGTATGCTCAGGGCAGGATAGATAAGAAAAAATTTCTTACCATTAAGTCCGGTTATCATGGGGACACCTTCCATGCTATGGCAGTATGCGACCCACAAACTGGCATGCATCAGATCTACGCAGGTACACTTCCTCAATACCTATTTGCAGATAGACCCAAAGTTAGATTTCATGATCAATGGGATGAGAGAGATATACATTCCTTTGCATCGTTAATAGAGAAAAATCATAAGAGTTTGTGCGGTGTTATCCTTGAGCCCATTGTTCAAGGTGCTGGTGGTATGCGTTTTTATCATCCTGAATACCTCAAATCTATTCGTCAGCTCTGCAATAAATACGAGGTTCTCTTAATCGCTGATGAGATCGCCACTGGATTTGGTCGCAGTGGTGAACTATTTGGCTGTGACCATGCTGAAGTTGTTCCGGATATCATGTGTTTAGGCAAGGCACTTACCGGAGGGTACATGACTCTGGCCGCAGTGTTGACCACGGCAGAAGTAGGCGAAGTAATTTCGCAAAGGGAGCCGCATGTGTTTATGCATGGTCCTACATTCATGGCAAATCCGCTAGCCTGCAAACTCGCATCAGCATCGTTGCAATTGCTTAACGATTCTGATTGGTTCAACACCATTAAAACGATTGAGCAAGAACTTAGAGCTGGCTTGACGCCGTGTAAAAGCTATGACCATGTTGCTGATGTTAGGATCTTAGGTGCAATTGGCGTGGTTGAGCTTAATCAGCCAGTCAAAATGGCTCAGATTCAAAAACGATTTATAGAAGAAGGCGTGTGGGTTAGACCTTTTGGTAAGCTTGTATATCTCATGCCGCCTTTTTGTATAAGTCAACAGGAACTCAGAAAATTAACCGCCGCAGTGGTAAACGTTATTTCTAAAGAGTAACCCTCATGGAATTGAATTATAATAAACACATTTCCAGACTGCAAAATAGTGGCAGCTTGCGCATGCTTCGTCCACTATCCAGCCGATGTGGTTGTCATGTTGATTATAACGGAATGACCATGATCAATATGACCTCCAACGACTATCTGGGGATAGCTGGTGATAAGAAGTTACATGAGGAATTCTATACATCACTCGATAATTCCAACGTTCTTGAACGGTATGGCCTGGGAGTGGCATCATCGAGATTGTTGACAGGCGATACGACACAATCACATCAGCTTGAAGCAGATATTGCTGCAGCATATAGACGATCATCCTGTCTTTTATTCAATTCTGGCTATCATGCCAACATAGGAATTCTACCAGCAATAACCGACAAGCAAGACCTGATAGTCTCAGATAAGCTCAACCATGCATCTATCATCGACGGACTCCGCTTGAGCAGAGCTACCTTTAAGAGGTATAGGCACCTAGATTATGATCACTTACGGAAGATTCTTATACGTAATAGAGAGGGCTATAACCGAGTAATAATTGTCACAGAATCGGTTTTCAGCATGGATGGTGACGAAGCTGATTTAACCCGGCTCATTGAACTGAAAAATGATTTTGATTGTCTACTGTATGTAGATGAGGCCCATAGTGTTGGAGTGTATGGAGAGCATGGCCTTGGCAAGGCAGAAGAGTATGGAGTGATTGGTGATATCGATCTTTTAGTCGGCACTTTCGGCAAGGCTTTTGCGTCAATAGGTGCCTTCCTGGTGTGTAATCATGAAATTCGTGAATATTTGATTAATTATAGCCGTTCCCTTATTTTTACTACTGCTTTACCACCAGTCGTGCTCTCTTGGAATTGTTTTATTTTTCAAAAAATAATGAAAATGGGGGAGAGGCGGGAAAACCTCAGGAAGCTTGGGCAGTTACTTCGTGAAAACCTCAGAGCCATGGATCTTCCTACAGGCGGAATGACCAATATTGTCCCTGTGATAATTGGTGATAATGCTAAGACAGTATCATTGGCGAAAAAAATGCAGAAGATGGGATATCTCATTTTTGCTGTGAGACCACCAACCGTCCCTGAGGGTACTGCTAGGTTTAGATTGTCATTAACTGCAGATATGCGTTGGTCAGATTTGAAAAAACTTCCATACCAGATAAGAGAAGGGCTGCATAAGCAATGAAATCCAAGTGGATCCAGCAGGACAACAAAAAATACTTGATAGTGTTTTGTACAGGATGGGGTATGGATGTTACCCCTTTTATTCCAGTTCCGAGCAGATCCTTTGACATTTTGATGTGTTTTAACTATGCAGATGAAGATAACAAACCCGATATTTTTCTGCTTTCACAACAGTATGAAAAAGTTATTTTGCTGGGTTGGTCAATGGGCGTTTACTTTGGCCAGGTTCACTTTGAAGCTGATAAATCTCTTTTTGAGAAAACAATTGCACTCAATGGAACTCTAAAGCCCATTGATGACAGCTTTGGCATACCTCAGGATATCTTCAGGGGAACTCTTGATAGGATGAATGAGCAGACATTGCTGCGATTTTATAAGAGGATGTGTAAACCAGCGGATGTGCTGCGCAAGTACCTTGATTACAGACCTTCACGCACCATTGAGGATCAGCATAAAGAACTGGAATTTATTTATTACCAAAACTTTTATGAAAAAATTGAAAATACCTTTTATACCCACGTAATAATTTCCGACAAAGATCTGATAGTACCAACTGCAAATCAACTGAGGTTCTGGGAAGACTCAAATACTAAGATGATTAAAACCTCACATTTTCCGTTCTATAGTTTTCGTAGCTGGGATGATCTCATTGATCAGCCATAATATATCGCATGACAGCTTTACAGATGAAATTAACACAAGAACTAGATAAGAAAAAAATAGCCCGAAGTTTTCTGCGAGGACACTCGACCTATGACTCTCATGCTAAAATTCAATATAAGGTGAGTCAGTATCTGGTTGATAAACTATCTCAGCATCACAAGATTTCCTATGACAGAGTTTTGGAAATTGGTTGCTGCACCGGGAACCTGACGGAACTTTTACTCCGCAATTTTAATATTGAAAGTTTATACCTAAACGACCTCGTACCTCATTTTCACAAACATGTTTCAAGACGGGTCTCACCTATTAAGCAATGTGAAATTATCCCACTATTTGGGGATATTGAAGAACTTGTTCTTCCCGATGCACTTGATTTGATAGTTTCCAGTGCCACCTTCCAGTGGTTGACGGACTTACCTCAGCTTTTTAAAAGAATATCCCATGCCTTAAAGCCTGATGGATACCTGGCATTTTCTATATTCGGTCCGGGTACACTACGAGAGTTCAAAGATATCACAGGAATCGGCCTTGAATACTCTGCTGTTGGGAAAATACTTGATATGCTGGAGGAGAATTTTCACATAGAGGAAGAAATAACCACAAAAGATCAGTTGTTTTTATCTTCTCCCAAGGATGTTCTGAGGCATTTGCAGGCAACTGGTGTTGGCGGGGTTCAAGATTTCAGGTGGACTCCGGGTAAATTGAGACAATTTGACAGGAACTATGCAGAAAAATATGGTAGTCCCTCAGGTGTACCGGTAACCTATATGAGTTCTTACATAATCGCTGCAAAAAGAAGGTAATATGACCAAGGGAAGAGTTATTTGTGTCACAGGAATAGACACAGATATTGGTAAAACGATTGTTACTGGATTACTGGGGAAATACCTGCGTGATAGAGGTAAAAGCGCCATCACCCAAAAAATATGTCAAACAGGATGCCAGGAGCTATCTGCCGATATTATTGTTCATCGAAAAATTATGGGTATGGAACTTGTTGACGAAGATAAGAATGGAGCAACCTGCCCATATGTCTTTACCGAAGCTGCATCTCCTCATCTCGCAGCGAAACTTGAGAATATCAAAATCAATCTTCAGAGGATTACAGAAGCCACATCGTTGCTGCAGCAGCGCTATGATTTTATCCTGTTGGAAGGTGTTGGGGGGTTGATGGTTCCTCTTACCGAGGAAACCCTATTAATAGATTATATCCAAGAACAAAATTATGAGAACATTCTTGTTAGCTGTTCTCGTTTAGGTTCCATTAACCATACCTTATCTGCCCTTGAAATTATGTACAATAAAGGGATGGGTCTCAACGGGATAATTTATAATAGATTTTTTAATGACAATGAAAGTATCACAGAGGATTCCAGGATGGTCTTTTCCACATATCTATCGCGGTATGGATACCAGAATAATATCGTCGATATACCAACCTATCATCCTGAATCTACAGATGAAAGATGTGATTTTTCATCTGTGGTCTTGGAGTAATTTAGGAGTTTTGCGTGAGTACCTGGCAGATTAAAAAAATATGCTTGAGCTGCAAGCACTATAGATTAGTTGATGAAATGTCCGGTCTTTGTAGGGTCAAAAAGATGGAAAGTTCGAAATATCCATTGAAATTAAATGATGATACGTGCCCACAATGGAAAGATGGAGGTCAGAAGTATCACATCCGTAAGGGATGGATAAAATCAAAAAAGAACCTTTCCCCCGATAAATCTAAAGAAAATTAGGGGCATCATAGCGATTACCCCTAATTTAACACCTTGAAATCTTAACAGAAGATTTTGTGAAGCGCACCAGATCTTTATGCAGCCCTGACCGCTTCAGGCCATCTGTTTGCCTCTACCTCATCGGTGGCATAGTCAGGCAGCAGGATTGGAGCAACCTGTGGATTCTCGATACCCGCATCAGTAAGTTCCTGCTCAAAATTAACAACATGTTCAAGACTTAGATCTTTAACTTCTACACCACCATGAATATACTCTGCTGCACTTTTACCTGCGCGACGACCAAAAGTAATGATGTCTTGCAGGCTATTACCCATAAGACGATTTTCACCATGGACCCCGCCAATTACCTCACCAGCACCAAATAATCCGGCAAGTTTGGTATTCGTACTGCCATCTACGTTAATTCCCCCATTCTGATAATGAAGAGTAGGGTAGACCAGCATTGGTTCTTTACTGATGTCGATACCATGGCGCTCAAATTGTATAAATTTAGCTGGAAGTTCTTTGCGTACCGCTCCCTCACCATGCAATTCTTCAATCATTGGTGAATCGAGCCATAGACCAACCCGTCCGGTGGGCGTCATGATCCCCTTACCTTTGAGCATGGCTTCCTGGATGAGTTCTGCTGACTCAACGTCGCGTGGCTCCAACGGAAAGCAGAATTGTTCACCATCTATATTGAGAACATGTGCACCAAGGCCACGTACCTTCTCTGTGATTAACAGACCAACGTTTTGTTCTGGATAGGTTACTCCGGTGGGATGGTACTGTGTAGAGTGCAATGATTGGTTGGCAACCCCAGCACGGTAGGCCATAACAACACCATCCATAGTGGCACCATAATGATTAGTTGTGGCAAACCCTTTGACGTGGAGACGTCCAAAGCCGCCAGTGGCCATGACCACCGCTTTGGCTTTGACAATTGAGTATTCTTTGGTCTCCATGTTGAAAAGGATTGCGCCACCACAGTTGCCATTGCTGTCGAGAAGCAGTTCAATTGCAGGACTAAATTCAAGGACAGTTATCATGTCCTCTCTGTTTCTCGCCTCGTCGCGGACTACTCGCATAATTTCAGCACCGGTCATATCACCGGAGGATTGCAATCGTTTCCTGGAAGAACCACCACAATGACGAACCACTGTACGGCCGTCATCATATTTGTTGAACATCATACCTAGGTTTTCAAGCCAGGATATTGACAATGGGGCATCATTGGCAAGAGCTGCAACAAGATCTCGCTGATTGCTGAAGTGACCGCCACCAATAGTGTCTAGAAAATGGTAGTATGGAGAATCACATTCATGAGTTGCTGCCTGAATACCACCCTCGGCCATAATGGTGTTTGAATCACCATGACGAAGTTTATTGGCAATGACAACCTTGCAGCCGCCTTCAGCAGCCATTATAGCTGCAGAGGTACCTGCACCACCACCACCAATAACCAGAACATCGGTTTCTATGTCAATTTTACTAAGATCTACCTGATTTGGTCTGATGATTGAGCGCGACTGCAGGAGCCTTGCCACTGTATCCTGGAAAATGTCGCCTTTATTTGGACCAACTTGAACCATTTGTTTCGCATCTTCCTGATAGTCAGGATGAAATTTGTTGAGTACCTCTTCACGTTCAGCCATTGATAAAGCTGGATAATGTTCATTTCGCCTTGCCATTGCCACTCTCTCTGGTCGGGTGGCTTCGACTCTCTTTATTAATTCTTTTAATTCAGGTGTATATCCCATGATAATTCTCCTTAATACCAGGTGGATGATAATAGTTTTTAAAGACGAGTTTGATCCTGTGGCTGCCAGCTGCCTGGCTCTGCCATGTCCGGTTCACGTTCACGATCCACATAGCGTTTTTCCAGATCTTCCTTGGTCATAGCGCTCATCTCATCCAGCATCTGGTCATATTTCCCAGCTTCAATATCGGATGCTCTGTTTTTCAAATGTTCTGCTTGAGGTTGTATGTATCTGGCAAACACACGACGAGCCAGCTGGGCTACGTGGTATTGGGGTATCTCGCCCATACATCGGCTGGCACAAAGTCCGCACTGGATACAATCAAAGGAAATCCTTGCTGCTTTTTCAATCTGGCCCTGTTTTATAGCAGATATATAATCAAGAACCTTCACATCCATAGGGCATGCTTTAGTACATAAATTACATGCTACGCAGCGAAAAACTTCAGGATAGAGAGCATGTATGGCATCCGCTGCAGCACTCATGTCTTCCATTTTAAAATCAGCACGATTTGCTGGGAAAAATGGGATTTGAGCAAGGTACATATCAGGTTCAACAACTGTCTGGCAAGCAAGTCCATAATGAAGTTTGTAATCGCCAGCGATCCGATAAACCGTTGGACAGGCGCCACAAATACCACCGCGACAGCCTGCACCTCGGAGAAATTTGAAACCCGCGAATTCCATAGCCTTCATAATAGTAAGTGTTTCAGGAACATCATATTTTTTTCCCATTACAAAAATTGGGATTGTTTTTGCACCTTCAGGTAGAATAGCACGATCCCCCGTGGCCACCTTAATTTCGGGTTGAGTAGAATTAGTTTCACACATATCTGAAATCTCCCTTAATTGAAAAGAATATCTCTAAATAACATTAGGTTAAGCAGTGACAAGAAAGCCTTTGGTGTCAAGTAAATCAACTGCCTTTTTGTCATTAAGTTCAAGTTGGCAGGCGTCGCTATCTATGCCTAAGGCGATAGCAAGCAATTGGGTAAAATAGAGGGTAGGGATATTTTGCTCTATTTTATTGTGTTGGAGCAGATCATCCTGTTGTTTACCAAGATTAAACTCACAGAGTGGACAACTGGTAGCCAATGTATCAGCCCCGCAAGCCGCAGCTGTATTAATTACTTTGGCTGCTGCTGAATTTTGGCCAAATTCCTCACACATTACCTGATATGAGCCGCAACATTTATCTGCGGCAGAAAAATCTGCGATTTCAGCACCAAGGGTCTCAAACAATTCGTTCATCAAAGAAAAACTTCCTAGCGCTTCTATACCTACAGATTCTGGTCTTTGAAGAGTGCAACCATAATATGCAGCAATTTTGAGATCAGAGAGCGGGTTTTTTACCTTCTGGCGAATCGCCTCCCAACCAACTTGCTCTTTTAGTAGGGTGAGGAAGTGAACAACTTCGACATCTCCGAAGTAATCTGTTTCGTCGTCCATAAAGCTGTTTATTGTACCCCTTTTCTCCTCATCGGTTTGCATGAGCAGATTTACTCTGGCCAGGGTGTTATAGCACATGGAACAAAGAGTGACTATTTTCTCAGCCCCTTGATCTTTGGCTCTGACCAGATTTCTAGCGGGCCCGACCATATGAATTAAATCATCATTGGCCAAGGAATATACTGCACCGCAACAGTTCCATCTGTCCATTTCTTCCACTTCAATACCCAAAGTTTCAAGAGAAGCAAGAGCCGCTGACTCTAGATTCTTAGCTTTGTACTTTAGCGTACATCCTGGATAATAGCTGATTTTCATGGCTCTCCTTAACTCGTCAATTTTCTAAACCCAGCAACCATCATAATCCCTGGATATTCTTTAATTTTTTCTTTAGGAATTTGGGAAAGTTCGATGTAATTTTGGTTGTTTCTCAGAATCAGTAGTCGAAGTGCTTCCATTACTTTGGCAATATCGATACCTCTTGGGCATCGCACACTGCAGGAATGACACGAAGCACATTTCCAGTATGAGTTAATATTTGAAATGTTTATAAACATTCCAAACTGGCTGTAATGCATAACTTTGCGTGGAACAAAATCCATCTCATCTGCCATGGGACACGCAGCGGTACAGGTACCGCATTGCATGCAGACTTTGACATTTTCTCCACTCAGCTCATTAACTCGCTCAACAGACTTCATTGAAACATTTTGGGCGTTCATCGGTAATGTCATTGTTTTCTCTTCTTTTAGATATTGAATAACAGCAAAGATCAGAAAGATATTTACTGCGGGATTATTGAGTTTTCTGAAAACAAGGTAATGTAACTTTGGGCAAGTTGGGTAAAGCGGAGTCCGAAAAAAATAGTAAATCCCTGAGGGGTTCAGGTGTCAAATCTTACCATCTTTTAATCAACCAGCTCATGGCGACTACCTGTTTGACAAAAATGAATACTCATTCATTTTTCGCGAAAAGGTTTACCAAAGAGCCATATAAATCTCAAGATCGATTTAACAAATATTGTTGAGGGTTTGTATAAAATTATGAAATATTACGTAAACCCAAATATCGATCATTGGTTTTATTTAGGTTTTTATGTCTTTAATATTACATGAAATAAATACATATGGTAAAAGAAAAACAGTGTTGTATGTTGACGTAGATGTTGAACAGAAAACACCTTTAGTCAATATATTGATGGTTTTCATCATTGAAATTTAAGGAAAATAATCTGGCATAACTGATACGGATTAGACACGACAAAATTGTATTTCTAGTTTGTCTGTCAAAGGTGGGAAATAAAAAAACCCTTGTCACTCAGAAGGGAGAAAAGTGGCAAGGGTTACCTGTTACAGCAAAGTAGGTTAAAATAAAATTAAATATCCCAACTGGCTCTGTCAATACTCCAATTTAATGAATTTTAGATGAATGAATGGGTATCGAGGATAATAGTCAGTAGAATTGAAACCCAAGAATGCAAGATCCTTATATATGGAATATAGATTAGATGAATTTGCCAAAATATCGCTAGCCTATGTCGAGGAGCTAAAGATTAAACAACTCGTACCCGGAGTAGTAAGCAGTGGTTGAAGAGTGGAAAGACAAACCAATACTACCGATTTAATACCATTCTTTCAGCAAAAGCAGCCAATGATTTTGGAATAGCTGTGCACGAATGCAAACAACATAACATGACAGTAAAATCAGAATAGATTAACGTAAATCACATAAAATAGGGAAAAAATGGTACTTTTTTGTGATTCTTGCTGCAAATTAAAAAAACACCTATTATAAGAATAGAGGAAGTTTAATTCACTGAGATATCAGGTGAGTTTTTCCTGAACTCTTTACAGTTGTGGAAATTTGCAACAGAGGTGAGTTAGAAATGGGCTTTTTCTCTATTCGCAGCCAAAGAATACCTGTACTTATCCCTGTTGAGATATATCTACAGAACAGAAATTCTACCAATAAAACAGAAACTCATCTGTCAGGAAATATAATAAAAATTTCCAAGGGCGGAGCCTGTGTAGTCGTCGAAAAAATCATTCTAGATGGAGAACATCTGTTCTTTACCACCCAAGAGAAAGCAGAAAACTATATGTTTATCGCAGGTGCTGATGAACAGGTAGCAGGCTTAAACGCACTTTGTAAATCAGTTTGGATGGATGGATTTACCTTCAAGGAAAAACCTTCCTTTAAAATAGGACTCCAATTTTTAGAAGAGCAGAAAGAGTTTTTCATTTACTGCAAGAAAAAACTGAGCAAAATGAAAACCTCTTAATAATTGTGATTATTATTTATTGCTCTGCTTTAATCCACCGAAGCGAAGTCCTCATACTGCTCTATCTCTTCTCAGCGTACATAAAAGTTTCTACTCTAGCGAATACTCATTGCAGCTACACGTAAATATGTTCATTTGGTCACAGGGTCATATAGGTCAAAAAATAAGGATAAACATTGCTTTAAATTACTGATCAATCAAACACAAACGAGCACTTCCTCGGGCCCGGTGAATAGGTTTGGTGCTAATTGTTTTCATACCCATTTAGCACAATTTCAACTTCACCAGAGGATAAGTGATATAGCAAACCATGAAAAATGACATTTGCCGGTATAAAAGATAACGTTTTAAGGCGATGTGTTTCATCAGTAATGGCCATGCGAGGGTTATTAAAAGAATGAAGCCAGTCTCTTAGTTTTTCGCGGAAAGGTTCGCCAATTAGATTTTTGAAATCTGATAACTGGTCTGGAGTCAATTGTCCTTCGAGATTTTGTATAAGTAAATCAATTTTTGAATATGCTAAACTACACCCACAGTCAGTGTGCATCATTATTGCTACTTCTTTGAAACCAGCAAGAAAAATTCCTACCACTAATGTCCGAGATTCGGCTATTCCACCAAGCGTCCTAATGACCCTAATATCAGACTGAGATTCACCATTAGCTTTGAAGGGTTTTACCCCGCTGGCCTCTAGATTAACCCTTGGATCCATGCAGGTGATGATGGCGAACTCACCAGGGCGTCTTTCGGTTGGAATTTTTGTCAATGAGATTTTTAGTTTAAACTCTAGATTTAGTTTTAGAATTTCATCTAGCCAAGTCATTGTGTTACCTCCACCGTTAGTTTGAATTGTAGCGCAGTTGAGCACAGTCAATTCAATTCATACACGTTGGAGTTAACTCTAAGTCAAGGATTATTTCGTATACTAGGAATGATCACCACCCTGTTTGCAGAAAAATATTTTCTCATCAATCTGATTCTGATGATAATGAAGTTTTTTGATTTGCGTGTCGATTCGATTTCTGTGGTTCTTTAACATACGAACCCGATCATCAGGGGTGTCATCACCTTTAGCACGTAGTTCTGCAAATTTCTTCATTTCAACCAAAGGCATATTCGTTGCCTTTAGTCTTTTAATAAATTGAATCCAAACAAGATCACTCTCAGTAAATTCTCTGTGTCCAGAGGCGTTTCTATTTATACCAACTATAAGTCCGAGTTTTTCATAGTACCTCAAAGTATGCGCCGATGTGTCCGTTAGTTTGGCTACCTTAGTGATATTCATTTTGGTTATCGAATTTAGAGCTTAGAGTTTTGGGGAGCAATGTCAACTTGCTCTTATTACTTAAAAAATTAAAAAAATATACTTCAAAAAACCACAGACTTCAGCAAATAAATTAAAGCAACTCTTTATCTTATTGTAAATTTGTTTTTTACTTGAAGTCTTCTATCTTTTAATGTTTGACAAAAATAAATGAAAGCCGTATGATTTAGTTATTACGAAACTACTTAATCAAAATCATATTATGTTATACGAACCAGCGGAAATTTTCAAAGTATTAAGCGTTGATACACGTGTAAATATTATTGAACTTCTTAAAGCCCATGGGCCTTTGGGGGTGAAAGATATTTCAAGTAAACTTGGTTTAACCCCGCCGGCCATATCACAACACCTGAAAATACTAAAACAGGCCGGTTTAGTAAGAAGCGAAAGAAAGGGATATTGGATTCCGTATTCTATAAACATCGAAACCATGGAAAATTGCCGGGAACTCCTCAACGAAGTTTGTTCTTGTGGGTGCCAGGGGACAGGCAGATTTAAAGAACAAGAATTACGTAAGACAAATTTAGAAGAGTTAAAAAAGTATGAATACGAATTGCAAAAAGAACTTAAAGCCGTTCAGGCTAGGATAGGAAAAGTAAAAAAGAACAAATAAACTATTTTTTTGCCAATATATTTAAGTTGTTGCGAAAATACTTACTTGAAAAGGAGGTGATAACAATGGCAGAGAAGAAAAAATCGTGTGGTTGTGGCTGTATCCCTGAGAACCAGAAAAACTTTACAACGATTGTTCCAACCAAGAAAGCTAAAACAGGTAAAAAAGGACTTAAGAAGACTAAATTATCATTGGAAAATAGCTAATAACTAGTTGAGCGGGATTGGTTTAACTATTCCGCTCATTTCATTGTATTACACTGAATTTTAAAATTAAGATGTTATTAATTGCCTTAGGTTAACACATTTAAATCAGTTCTAAAAATGGGGTCTGAGGTTCCCCCAGAAAAATCATTGATATGATATGTAAAAACCCAGCCCACTGATGTGTTCATTTAAAATGGAATGTTTTATGTTATAAGAAGCAGGTGTTCTGAAGGTGAGAGGGTGACCATAAAATCTAGCCATAATTATTTGGAGGAATAGTGTGTTGGATAGGATTATGCTTGGCAAAAGCAGCGAAATAGAAAAAAGGGAAATTTTAGCCTCTACAAAGAAAGCTATTGCTTATCAATAAGTTTTTTCCTGATAATTGAGGTAATGGTATACGTTAGTTTACTCCAATCATATTCTTTTACAGTTCTGGAGGCGTTTTGCTTTTTCAGAATGTTTTCTCCATCATTGCACAGTGCTTTCTCAATTGCAGAAAGCCATTCTTTTGAAGTATCTGCCAGATAGAGACAATTAGAATATTGGATAAGTGGATGTATGTTTGTTCCAACTATATTTATCCCTGCTGCCATATACTCTTTTAGTTTCAACGGAGAAATATATTTTGTATAATTATTATTGACATAGCACATGAGGCCTACATCAAAGTGTTTGATGTATGATGGCAACTCATTTGGAGGCTTTTTTCCGAGAAAGTAAGTATTATTGAGAGTATTTAGTTTTGATACAGTTTTTTCATAACCCTTAACATTGAGGACTGGACCAACGAAAACAAAACTCCAAGATGGTCTATGTATTGCCAATTCATACATCAAATCTAAATCTAATTGTTTTTTAATGACACCTGAATAACCTACAATGGGGCGTGGTATATTTAAGAGATCGAAAGGGATGGGATAATTCTTAGAATATAATGATAAATCCACACCATTAGGGAGCAGGTACGAATTTTTGTTATATACACCTTTTTCTTCAAGCATTATTGCAGAAGAGAAAAATACAACGTCACTTTTTTCTAATATATTCTTTTCTTGGGGATCTAGTGCGATTTTGGTATCAGAAAATGTATAATCATCAAATACATGATAACAAATTAGATCGATAAAGCCTAGTTTGATATCTGGTAGCAGTCCTGGTCTCGTTACATATAAAACATATTTCTTACAGCCTAAAAGTTTTAGTTTTATCAAAGCAAGTGTCAGCTTTAATAATTGAAGCGATTTTGCCAGCAATAATGGTTTGAAAACTTGAGGTAACCACCTTCCTGGGTTGAAAACAATAATGCCGGATTGGTGATTCTTGAATCCTGTTTTTTTTTCAATAGATCCACTTTTTGTTAACACCCAGAATTTGCGCCACGAAATAGATTGATTTAACCAGATTACTTTGTGATTCTTAGCTAGTCTTGTAAGGATCTGATGCCTACCCATCCAAGGACCTTCCAGAGTATCTGGTAATAGAGCTATTATACCTATTTTCATAGTTTTATCACGTATCCATTTTCCTTTTTGATCGACTTTCTTTACCATCCAGATCTCATTTTCATTCAAGGCCAACCAATAAGAAAAACTTTAAAATCATTGCTTATGTGATACCATGAAGATCATTAAACAACCTTGCTCAATTAACTATGAGCCTTTTGAGCATCAAGTATAGTCATTGCAATTTATCTCTTTCACTCAACGGAGATCGAAAAATACTGCCGATATATTAATAAAACGTTAAGTGTTGAGGAAAAGAAATTTTAATAGCATATTTAGATTCTAACCAGATCATTCGGCTTTGTCGTGAAGAGTATTAATTTAAAAATTTGTCTTGGTATTCTCACCTGAAAAAACCTATTCAGCAACAGCAATAACAGAAAACATAAAAACTCTTAATCATATATGCACCATTAGAATCAGTAAAAGGAGCCAGCCCTTTGATTTTTGGCACTATGTCAGTTCTTATGAGAGTGGAATCATAACCATTATTCAATCAATTCGAATGACTTCGTTAAAAAACTTCACCAGATCTTTTGAGGTAAGGTCCAACTTTACCTCTTGCCTGGGACTATGGCTTTCCTTGCAACCAATATACTTTGTTAGACTGGGGCGGGCAGGGTAAGGTGGACTTTTATTCTTTTGTTGTGACTAATGTTAAGAAATAAAAAATCTTTTACAAGAGAGAGAAAAGGATTACATCCCTCTTAAGTTTAAGAAAAAAGAGGTATAATGCTAGGCAAAAAGAAAAAAGAGGACCTAAAACAAAGAAGATCTAAGTCCTCGAAAATTCTTGGTGACCCCAAGGGGAATCGAACCCCTGTTTTCGGCGTGAGAGGCCGACGTCCTGACCGCTAGACGATGGGGCCAAACGGTTGGCTTTATTTACTGGAAGTGTACGCGGTTGTCAAGCGAATGTTGCAGTAGAATTCAATCCCTGTCAGATTGTTTAAGCGAAGGTATCCGCTCTCTGCCAAACCGCAGAGTCAGCTCTTTTAATTCATCTGCTAACCTTTCGGTAATGAATTCGTCGCTGCAGCGCCATAACCAGTTTCCTTCAGTAGTGCCCGGGGTATTCATCCTGCAGTCACTGCCGAACCCCAGTACATCTTGTAATGGAATAATACACACCGAGGCAATTGATGACATTGCCAGATAGATAAGGTCGTTATGGATACCGTGTTTATCATGGATGTCACGATTCGCTATTTTCTTTATAGTGCTTCGCAGATTATCATCCAAACGTTGATCCAAGTACCAGCCAACGGTAGTATTATTGTCATGAGTGCCTGTATATACATAGGTATTTGGTGTTTCAAAATTGTAGGGGAGATAGCTATTTTCCGGGTTATTATCAAAGGCAAACTGCAAAATTCTCATGCCAGGAAAGTTGAATGAATCACGCAGATCTATGACCTTGTCGGTAATTTCGCCAAGGTCCTCTGCGACAATATTGAGTCTTCCAAGTTGTTCAAATATCTTGCTGAAAAAATCACCTCCAGGACCTTCAACCCACTTGCCTTGTAGCGCTGTTTTATGGTTCGCAGGAACCGACCAGTAAGATTCAAATCCCCTAAAATGGTCAATTCTAGCAATATCAACGTGTTTGAAAACATGTTGAAAGCGATTAACCCACCATTGAGTAAGCTGTTTTTCAATGTTCTCATCGCCGCTATTCCACAAGTAGAGAGGATTGCCCCATTTCTGCCCTGTCTTACTGAAATAATCAGGCGGTACTCCAGCAACATGGATTGGCAATTTTTTCTGAGGGTGCAAGTCAAAGATTTCTTGATTTGACCAAACATCTGCACTGTCCAGGCTGACATAAATAGGAATATCACCAAAGATTTGGATACCATTTTGGTGAGCTGTGTTCAGTACTTTTTGCCATTGACGAAAGAATATGTATTGCTCAAATTGATAGAATGAGAGCTCTGAATGCAGAGTTTTGCTGGCAGCAGATATTGCTTCAGGATCTCTATGGATAAGGTCTTGATCCCACTGGAACCATGCTTTACCGGGATTAGTTAATTTTAAAGCCATGAAAAGGCAATAATCTGTCAGCCAAGAGGAGTCATTAACGAATCCATGGAAGGCATCGTGGCTTGCTGGGGCAAAATTCGTAAAAGCGATTTTAAGAAGCTTTTGCTTCTCATCAATTATTTTTTTAAAATCAACAGTAAATGGTGAATGTGGCCTGAGTGGCAAAATGTCTTTCTTCTGTAACAGGCCATCCTCAAAAAGCAATTCTGGAGAAATAAGTAGCGGATTACCTGCAAAAGCTGATACCGACATATACGGTGAATTAGAAAATGCTGGATCGGTAGGTCCTAGAGGTAGTATTTGCCAAATAGCTTGTTCTGCCCTATTTAGAAATTGTAAAAAATCTTCGGTTCCTGGACCCATGTCGCCTATGCCATATGGAGAGGGTAAAGAGGTTATATGGGCCAATATGCCACTGCGGCGTTTTAAGGTTGATATTTTCGTCATAAATGTGAATTTCTGTAAGGTTTGTACACCCCACTGTAGATATCGTTATTCATCTTGTCCATCTTGAGGTGCTAAAAAGAATACGTGTACTTGTTTCTACATCGAAGAATATTATAATATCTTAACTGTGGGCAATGCATGAGGTAGAATCACATTTCAACAAAGCTGCACAGAGTATTTTGTAGGTTTAAGTGGGACTAAACCATTTGAAAAAATAATTGTTTGCTGTTTTACAGCAAATGAATTAAACTTAAGAGTTTGTGGGCGCCACTATGTGCTCAAAGTGGCTAGGGGAGCGCAAAATAATACACATTCCCTTCCGCATGGACTAATGAGCCTTAATCGCTACTGTTGACCGAACTGGAAAAAGGAAGGTCCCTCGTAGACCTGCGCGGTTTTTCATATACATTAATTTATCTATAGGTGGTCCTCTGGTGCTGTCTGATCTTAAAGAAAATTTATTAAAAACAGGGAAAACTGAAGGTTGTATCAGCTTTGATGAATTGAATGATCTTCTGCCTGATGACATTAAAGATCCTGGGGCTATTGAAAAGATATTCAATTTTCTGGGTGATAACAACATTGAGATAGTTACGGAGGAGGAATCTGGTGAAAAAAGAACTCTCTCCGGCGAAATCTGGGAAAAAAAGAAGACAGCAAAACCTGAAGATGAACAGGACGAAGAAACCAACCTAATAGCAGATACCGAAGGGCACGAGGCTGAAGAGACTACAACCACGTATCTTCGGGAGATGGGGCAGTTTGATCTGCTTACCCCTGAGGAAGAGGCAAAATACAGTAAAACAATTCGGCAGGGATTCGAAGCCATTATCATTGCCATCCGTGAAGATACTTCCGATGTCAAGGAGATGGAGTTACTGTGTGACAGGATAGCTCTATGGGAAAAGCGCGATCCAACGCTCAAGCCGAAGAAACAGCAACTCAATTTTATGCGCTACAACGTGATTAGCGCCTCCAAAAAGTATCCAGATAAACGCGAGCTCTTCGAGTTGCAGACCAAGCTGGAAGCCTACAGCCGTTCGATTGAAGTGGCAAAAGATACAATGATAAGGGCAAATCTGCGCTTGGTTGTCTCAATCGCGAAACGCTATATGCATCAGGGTTTGACCTTAGCTGATCTTATCCAGGAAGGAAACCTCGGCTTAATGCGAGCAGTATTTCGCTTCGATTATACCAAAGGAAATAAATTTTCTACCTATGCCAGTTGGTGGATTAGGCAGGCGATTACCAGAGCAATATTGGATAAAACCAGGACCATACGTTTACCTGTGCATTTCCTTGAGTTGAGAAGTCAGTTTTTTAAGGCATTTTATGCTCTGTTTAAAGAGCTAGGTCGCGAGCCTACGCCCTTGGAGATCTCCAATGCCACGAGTTTACCGATGGATAAGATTCTTTCAATTCTCGAAGCCTCTCGTGAGCCAATATCTCTTGAGACACCCGTTGGCGATGATGATTCAACTCTAGGTGATTTTCTAGAGAATCAGGAATCACAGTCTCCCTATGAGGCTGTACAAACCAGAGAACTAGCTGGGCGGGTAACCGAAATACTCTCAACTCTGAGTGAACGTGAAGAGAAAATCATCCGACTTCGTTTCGGCATTGGTGAAAAAGCCGAATATACACTTGAAGAGATAGGTAAAAGATTTAACGTTTCTCGTGAAAGAATACGGCAAATCGAAAAGAAAGCGTTGAACAGACTTCGTCATTCGAGCAGAAGGGAAAAGCTCAAATTCTTCATAGATTGATCGTTGAGAATACAGACAATATTGAGGGAAAGCCGGGTTTTAGCCCGGCTTTTTTCGTGGTTATGCAATCATATGTAAAAGAAGCAGGACTTGCCAATATCTTAGAAAAAGTGAGTAATAAAGAACGGCTGTCACTTGATGACGGGCTGCAGCTTTATAGGAGCAATGATATATTGGCACTGGGGTATCTCGCCAATATTGTGCGAAACCGTAAGAACGGGGATGACACTTTCTTCATTTACAATCAACATGTAAATTACTCTAATATCTGCACTAATTTATGTAAGTTCTGTGCGTTCGGTAAGGAAAAAGAATCGGATTTAGCATATGAGATGAGTGTCGATGAAGTGAAGGAAAAGATCAGTCAAAGACTTGATGAACCTATTACCGAAATTCATATGGTGGGAGGTATTCATCCGGAATTGCCATTTGAATACTACCTGGAGGTTTTGCAAGGTATTAAAGAAGTTCGACCAGATGTCCATATTCAGGCATTTACCTGTGTTGAGATAGCTCATCTGGCAAGCTTAGCAAACAAATCTGTAGAAAAGACTTTAGAAGTTCTCATGGAAGCAGGGCTTGGCTCTATACCTGGTGGTGGTGCTGAGGTATTTAGCCCGAGAATACGCCAGCTGACCTGCGAAAAGAAAATATCTGGTACAGATTGGCTTGAAATAACCAAAAGTGCTCATCGAATGGGCTTGCATACAAATGCAACAATGCTTTACGGACATGTCGAAACCTATGAAGAGCGCATTGAGCATCTAGATGCACTTCGCCGTGTACAGGATGAAACCAACGGTTTCCTGGCGTTTATCCCATTGGCATTTCATCCAAAGAACACTGAAATGTCTGAGCTAAGCTCAACAACAGGCGTTGATGATCTAAAAAACATGGCTGTAGCCCGACTCATGCTGGACAATTTTCCCCATATAAAAGCCTACTGGATAATGCTGGGACCAAAACTTGCTCAAATAGCTTTGTCATTCGGTGCAGATGATATGGATGGCACTGTTAAAGAAGAAGTCATAACGCATATGGCAGGCGCTGAGACAGATCAGACTATTGGTTCTTCGACCCTGATAAGGCTTATCAGAGAGGCGGGACGTAATCCGATTGAAAGAGACACGCTCTATAATGTAATTAACAGACCGAAGTAATATTAGAGTCCGCAGCCATGAAAAATGACGTTATACATAAAATTGAAGATGGGCAGCGAATTACCGATGCAGAGTTTCTAGAGTTAGAAAAACAGGCAGATTTACACCAACTCGGCTTTTTAGCAAATACTATCCGAAAAAAGAAGCACTCTCACAACAAAGTAACTTATGTGATAGATAGAAATATCAACTATACAGATATTTGTATTTCTGCCTGTAAATTCTGTGCATTTTACAAGAACCCTCAAGATAATAGCGGGAGTGTCCTCAGCTTTAGCGAGCTTGCAGAAAAAATAGAAGAAACCAAACAACTTGGGGGAACGCAAATACTCTTGCAGGGTGGATTACATCCTGAACTATCAATCGAATATTACGAAGAGATGGTTGCTTTTATTAAAAGTAAAGATATTCACTTGCATGGTTTCTCCCCTCCTGAGGTATGTCATTTTGCTGAGGTTTCAGGTATTACTGTTGCTGAAGTTCTTGACAGGCTTATCGCAGCAGGTCTTGATTCAATTCCTGGAGGTGGTGCAGAGATCCTATCAGACAGAGTGAGGGCTCTGACCGCTCCCCATAAATGTAGTGCTGATCAATGGCTTGAAGTCATGCAGATGGCTCATGAAAGAGGTCTGCGGACCACAGCGACTATGATGTTTGGACATGTAGAGACTATAGCTGAAAGACTTGAGCATCTCCGCAGACTTCGTGATTTACAGGATAGTACAGGAGGATTCACAGCTTTTATTCCTTGGCCATTTCAACCAGATAACACCAAACTTTATGAAGATGGGATGTCAGGAAAAACCGGTGGGCACACCTACCTGAGAATGCTTGCACTTTCACGTATTTATTTGGATAATTTTGATAATATTCAAGCATCCTGGGTAACCCAGGGACCTAAGGTAGCTCAACTTTCTCTCTTTTTTGGAGCCAATGATTTTGGCAGTACAATGATTGAAGAAAATGTAGTTGCTGCTGCTGGTGTAAGCTTTCGTCTCTCTGAAGCTGAAATCCGTAGGCTAGTTGCAGAAACAGGTTTTGTGCCCCAGCAACGCCTCATGGATTATTCACTAGTCGCACATCGATAATGGTATAACAAAAACAGCTTAATCCATGTGCCATAAGCGGTTTCGCTGAAATCTTTTTCTATTAAAGAACATGATAATCGTTTACACGGCTCCGTGGATAATCCCCATTGCTTCAGAAATTATTCAAACAGGCGCTGTTGCTGTGCAAGATGAAATCATTATTGATGTCGGCAAAGAAGCTGAAATCCTAGCAAATTATACTAACAGCAAGGTTATCCAATATGGCGGGATTCTCATGCCACCGTTGGTAAATTGTCACACCCACCTTGAACTCTCTCACATCACAGATATCCGACAACCTCCTCCTGGGACACCCATGATTAGCTGGATCAGGGAGTTAATGGAAAAGCGTATGGGGGACACTCAACACCTAGATATCATTGCTGCTGAAGCGAAAAAAATGGTGGATTATCAATTCGCCAATGGAGTAGGTTTACTTGTCAATATTGGGAATTACTTCGAAAAATTTCCTCCCCAATCTTTGTCATACCCTGAGATTTATTCAATCTATGAAGTATTGGCACCCACTGCAGCGAGGGTGAAAGCGGTCTTGGATGAAATTGAGGAATTACCTCAATCTCTAGCCATTTCACCACATGCAGTTTATTCGAGTTCTGCAGATCTAATCCGTACTCTTAAAGCTAGGGCGCGTCACAATAACCAAATTTTCTCAATTCATATTGCTGAATCAGCCGACGAAAATGCGCTATTACAAACGCAAAATGGCCCTTTTCACAGGTTCCTTGAGGAAAGAGATAGTTGGGACAACACTTTGTTACCTGAGAAATGGACAGGTTCGGCAATAGAATACTTAGAGAGTCTTGATGTGCTCGATGAGCAGACAATCTGTGTTCATTGCGTACATGTAGATGATAATGACATAGAAATTCTCCAAAAAAGAAAAACGCATATCTGTATATGTCCTGGTAGTAATAAATTTCTAGGTGTAGGAGAATCTCCAGTTGACAAATTTCTCAATGCTGGATTACTGCCCACTATTGGGACCGATTCCCGAGCATCTAATAGAGATGTAAATTTATGGCAGGAAATGCAACTGATACGCCATATGAATAGCGATTTAGATCCGCTGGAAATCCTCAAAATGGCTACATTAGGTGGAGCGAAGGCGCTGCAGCGAAGCGATGATTATGGTATTTTGGCACCGGGCAAAAAAGCCTTAATCCTGGAGATAAAATATCATGATCTTGGGGCTCTGTCAGAGCAGGAAATTGTTGATAGACTCACCGGACAGGGGCCGCCAGAAGAGATGAATTGGATACTGCCGGAGCAACATTAACATGAGTCGTAAATTGGAAGGAAAACAGGAAATTGCCCGTCTTGGTATGGTTAATTATATTAATACCGCTCCTATTTATGAAGTGTGGAAAAAATCAGTTCGCGACCAACGTATCAAGGTTATTGAAGAGCCCCCATCGGTGCTCAACCGTATGCTCGCAGCAGGTAAAATCGATTTGGGCTTCGTCTCATCCTATGAATACTGTGTGAGACCTCAAAAATACAGAATCCTCAGGGATCTTTCGATTAGCTCCACCGGCCCGGTGGGTTCCGTGGTCCTTTTCTCTCATTTTCCAATGGAAGAACTCGACAATAGATTGGTGTTGCTGAGTAATCAATCTGAAACTTCTGTATGCCTTGTAAAAATCATTCTGGAAGAATTCTATAACGTGCAGCCTCAATATATTGGTGGTGAGGTAACCGGTGAGATGAGTAAATCATGTCAGGCTGTATTAGCCATTGGTGATGACGCACTTCGTCTTGTTTCCAATGGTGGATATGCTTATGAGTTTGATCTAGGTGAGATCTGGCATAGGCATACAGGATTGCCTTTTGTTTTTTCTGTGTGCGCTATTCAGGAAGAGTTTTGTCGGGGACAAAACTCACTGGCAGTCAAGATCCACAGACTCCTTGTGAACTGCAGGGATCAGGGAAAACTCGAGATTGAAATGATATGTCAAAAAGTTGCACCTAGAATTCCAATGGAATATCAGCGTTGTTATACCTACCTACAAGCTCTGGAATATGATCTCGGCGATAGAAAATGTTTAGCGCTTGAGAAGTTTTTTAGTCATCTTGTTAAGCGTAAGGAAGCTGATTCAGCAGCTCTGCCGTTAAAGTTTTTTCCCGATTAAATATTATTTTTTCCCCTTAAATGAAATAATGTCTACCTTAAAAAACACCCAAAAAATTCTGGTCGCAATAACCGGTGCTAGCGGAATGCTGTTTGTTGTACCTTTTCTGAAAATATTAAGATCCTGTGTTGAAAAGCCGGTTATCCATGGGATCATCTCTGAATCTGGTGTTGGCGTTTTACAGCACGAAGAGGGCCTTCAACCTGCTGAATTGCCTGGTATAAAAAAATGGTTTGCCATAGACGACTTCAGTGCTCCACCATCCTCTGGATCAAGTGGATATGATGCCATGGTTATCCTCCCTTGTACAATGGGTTCATTGGGTGCAATCGCAGGAGGGTTAAGTCAAAATCTAATTCATCGTGCAGCCGATGTTATGCTAAAAGAGCGGAAAAAATTAATACTGGCAGTAAGAGAAACACCATTAAATAGGAACCACTTAAAAAACATGTTGCAGGTGCACGATGCAGGAGGCATTATTATGCCTCCGCTGCCTGGGTTCTATCTCAAACCAAAAACGCTTGAGGAAGCAGCATTGACATATTGTTGGCGTCTGACAGATCATTTAGGTCTGACACTAAAGGAGAGGAGAAGGTGGGAAGGGTAAGTTAAATGGTTGAGAAAATAAAAATTCTGCTTGAAATGATAAAGTTCAAGCTCACAATTTTTGCTATGCCGTTTGCCTTTATGGGAGCATTCCTTGCAGCTGATGGTGTTCCACCACTTAAAGTGTTTGGCTGGATAATAGTCGCCATGGTCGGAGCCAGAACATGTGCTATGGGCTTTAACCGCATTGTAGATCGGAAATTTGACAAGGCAAATCCGCGAACAGCCAATCGAGCCATTCCCGCAGGTGAGGTGAAGCTTTTTGAGGCTTGGGCAATGGTAATCATTGCAGGATTACTTTTCTTTTTAGCCTGTTATAATCTAAACAAACTTACTCTGATCCTAGCACCTTTTGCGCTTTCTCTTACCCTGTTTTATTCTTTGACCAAGCGATTTACTGCTTTTTGTCATCTTATCCTTGGTGTTGCCTTGGCTTTTTCTCCACTAGGAGGGTGGGTTGCCGTCTCTGGAAGTCTTGAAGGTTTTCCTTATTTTTTATCTCTAGGTGTACTTTTTTGGGTAGCTGGATTTGACACTATCTACGCATGTTTGGATGTAGATTTTGATAAACAGGCCAGTTTGAATTCTCTTCCTGTCCGACTCGGCAGAAAAACTGCTTTTCGGCTTGCCGGTCTTTTTCATATAATTGCATTTATACTTTTTGTTATCACGGGAATTCATGAACAGCTTAACCTTTATTACTATGTCGGTATAGGATTAACGGCAGGTGCTTTGTTGTATCAGCACTTAATTGTTAGCCCAACGGATCTTTCGCGTATTCATGCTGCTTTTTTCTCTATGAATGGTTTAATAAGTATGGCTCTTTTCCTGGCTACATGGCTGTCACTTGCCACTTCGAACTCATGAAAAAAAATGACAGTAAGGCTTATCGTTTCTGTACCATAATATTCATCCATTTGATGCTCGTTGTTGTCCAATCCTCTTGTTTCGCCAGTGTCAAAAAGGTCAGTGGAGATCTTGAACACGGCAGGATAGACCAGGATCTGGCGAAGATTGCCTATGCTGGAGGTGAGTTGTTAAAATATGATGTTTTCTGGTCTGGTGGCATAAAAGTAGGCGAAATTTATTTAGCAATCAACAGTGTCAATACCTGCGATGATTGTTTCGAGATTGACTCGACAATAACAACAAATGGTGGAGTAATCGATGCTCTCTACCCTGTCAGAGACCGTCACCTTACCCAAGTTAGGGGTATTAACCGGCTACCATATTCCTGTGAAATATGGCAAAAGGAAGGCCGCAACTACCAGGCGCATAAGAAAATCAAGTACGATCAAGTGAACCATATAGTTGTGAAAAAGAAAGATGGAGATCCCGAGCGAACTTATCAGCTTGATGGCTATGTTCATAATGAATTTTCTTCTTTTTTATCGAGTCGGTTGATGAATCTCGATATTACTAAACCTTTTCTTGTACCAACGTTTGGTGATGATAAGAGAAATGAGGTGGTCGTACTAACTCTCAGGGAGGAAACGCTTAAGGATACGGTCTTTGGAGATGTTCAAACACTTAAAGTTACACCAATTTTGACCTTTTCGGGCTTATATGATAAAAAGGGGGACACCACAATCTGGTATACCAAAGATGAGTGTCGGGTACCGGTCTATATTGAGTCAAAAATCGTTATAGGTTCATTGACAGCGAAGTTGGCAGAATATTCCAATCCTTTTTGCCAGAGATATAATTTATAAATTCAACGAGGAAAAAATTCTCCTCGAAAAATATTCAATAGAAGGACTATACGTCCAAAAAAAAACAAGGAGCTTAGAATGACAACCGCTTTGCTTACATCCGATTTACCAGACTTAGAACTAGTACATCGAGGAAAAGTACGGGATATGTATGCGATTGAAGGTCATAATGATATGCTGCTTATGGTTGCAACGGATAGAATTTCAGCATATGACGTGGTGATGAAAAACCCTATCCCAGGGAAAGGTAAGATTCTCACTCAACTCTCACTTTTCTGGTTTGATCTTCTCAAAGATGTTGTCGAAAACCATCTTCTCACAGCCCATGTAGAAGAATATCCCGATGTCTGTAGACAGTATCGTGATCAGCTGCATGATAGATCCATGCTTGTCAAAAAAACCAAACCACTACCGGTAGAATGCATAGTGCGTGGCTATATTTCTGGTTCTTTTTGGAGTGCATATAAGAAGAGTACAACCGTTTGTGGTTTTGAACTAGGAGAAGGGCTTAAAGAATCGGATAAGTTCAGCAAACCTTTATTTACACCATCTACAAAAGCAGCCATTGGGGATCATGATGTTAATATATCCTTTGAAGAAATGCAGCAGATTATCGGCGAAGATATTGGAGAAAAAATTCAGAGGATAAGTCTAGAACTCTATAGCAAGGCAGCGGATTATGCCAAAGAGAAAGGAATAATCATCGCAGACACTAAATTTGAACTCGGTCAGCTAGACGATAGAATCATTCTTATTGATGAAGTATTAACTCCTGATTCATCGAGATTCTGGCCTTTGAATGAGTATTCCCCAGGTCAGGGACAACCCAGCTATGATAAGCAGTTTCTCAGAGACTACCTCTCCTCACTGGATTGGGACAAAACTCCTCCAGCCCCTGACTTACCTGAAGAGATTATTCACAAAACCCAACTGCGATATGAGGAGGCAATTGCTCTGATTACCAAATAGTTTATTTTTTCTCATAACAGAAGGACTGACTTGCGAAAAGCAAAATATATAATAACAAAGTTACATCTATACGAAGAGGGGATGAGGAGCTGTTCTTCATTCCCTCAGGCTATTTCTGTTCTCCAGTTTTTCAGCTTGTTCGTCCATGAAGATACTCTCCCAGGGAGATATCTTTGAAAAGAAAACCCGCCTGCATCAACTTAGCAGGTATTGCCTGGTTCAGGTTACGAATATATGAAAAAAGCTCTTTCCCCATTAGCACTCTGAGAAGTTGCAGAGGAAGAGGTATCATCCTTTTCAATCCAAATTTTTGCGCAATAAGCGTGTAGTAATCTGTTGAAGGGATAAAATCTCCTGAGATAAAATTTACAGGTCCTGAAATATCTGTATTTTGAAGAAGGAAAGAAATAGCAGAAATCGTGTCTTCTTGGCTTATCCAACTTATTTTCTGCCCATTGCTACCCATTGCTACCGGAATGAATTTATATGAAAACGGCATCCTGACCTCAACGGGCTCAATCTGTCTAGATACTATTTTGCCTAGTCGCATTGAAATTACCCGAACATTTTGATCACTTAAGGTCTTAGTCAGGCTTTCGAGTTGTTGATAAAAATCCGCTCCTTGCCCTTTGTGGAGGGGAGTATTTTCATCAACTTTCCTGATTTGACTCTCATCGTTTCCATAAATCAAAATGGATGAAGCCAAGAAGAGCGTTTGTGGTTTGTTGGCTTTTTTAGAAATATAATCTATCAAACAGGATGTTTGGGTAAGTAATTCCTTTTGCTTTTGTCTCAATGCATAACTTGTTTTAGCCTCATCAAGTAAAGTCTCTCCCTCGGTGAGGATAACCATGTCTATATCTAATCCATCTGTTTTTTTCTCCAGCATGGATTCAACTTCATTTTTTTCTAAGGGCAAAGAATCAACAAGAAACAGTGTATGTTCGCTGCTGAAAAAAAATTCAACACAAGCTGAACCGAGAATAGTGGATGAACCGGTGATGAGAATGTTCATTTTCTCTTCGCTTTTCTCCTTCTAATATCCTGGGGTTTCTTTAAATTGTCTAACATGTGGCGCAATGCCATGAGTGGATGATGATAGATCATCCTGGGCCCTGAGAATCGCATGACGTTAATTATTTTATCTTTCATATCCGGTTTATAACAATGAATAAGGCAATTTCCACAGGTTGGTTTGTTATGTTGAAATGGGCAATGCATCAATCTTGTGTGGGCATAACGGAGGAGTTGATCACAACTTTCACATGGCGCTTCGTCGCCTTGATGATGAGCTCTGCAATAGATATTTATCATTGCCTTGATGGTTTTATATTCCTTTACCAAACGGGCATGGGAAAAAAGATCAGTTGTTTGTGATGTTGATAAGGTCATAATTTCGACTACAGCATGTGTATCAATGGCAATTAACCGAACTTTAATGAAAGTTGTTAAGTGTTGCAATAATATGTGAGCAAACGTCCTCTTGAGTGTTGCCACCGCTCTCTATGGTCATATCTGCATATTTTGTATAGAGGTAATGCCTTTCTTGGAAAAGATCTTCAAAGCTTTGATCCGGTTTTTTGGCAAGTCCTCTGGTGTCAAAATTCTTTATACGGCTTCGCAGTGTGTCAAGATCAGCATGAAGAAATACAACGATACCATTTGACTTCAGGTGCTGCATTGCAGGTTCACTGTAAGCAGCACTGCCACCAGTAGAGATAACATGGTTCTTACAAACGAGATTGAGTAAAACATTTTCTTCAATTTTGCGGAGTACCATGTGTCCGTCATTATCGACTATGCTTTGCAACGAGCGGTTTTGAGTAATCTGGATAAGCACATCGGTATCGATGAAACTTTTTGCTGTAAGTTTCGCCAAAATAATGCCGACAGTGCTTTTCCCTGAGCCCGGCATTCCAATTAGAACAATATTAGTAGGTTTAAGTGTCATATGATTTTCAAGCTATTTGAGTTTCAGTGCCATTTTTGCGTATCTCTGCAGATATAAATTGTACAAGAATTAGAGAAACGAAGCTAAAAATTGCTCCACAAAAGAAGACTATTCTGTGATCTATTAACCAGAGTAGTCCTCCTATAGCTGGTAAAAATACTGCAGCGATATGATTTATTGTAAAGCCAACGGCCATGCTGGGTGAGATATCTTCTGGGTGTGCGATTTTCTGAAAAAAAGTGCGTATGGCGATGGCAAAATTAAAGAAAATATGATCGGCGATATAGAGTAGGGCAACTATAAATTTGGAATCAACTACGGCATAGCTGATAAAAATGATAATCAGACTAAAGTACTCAAGTGAAAGAACTTTTCTTTCACCAAAAGCGTTTATGGCTTTCCCTATATAAGGAGACAGGAAATAATTGATAACATTGTTGAGAAAAAAAAGTGCAGCAATTTCTTGAACTGAAAAATTAAACTTTTTTACAAGGAGAAAGACAGCAAAAGCAATAAAAATTTGCCTTCGAGCACCAGCCATGAAAGTGAGATTATAAAACAGCCAGTAGCGTTTTTTAAAGACCATCCTCTTCTGTTGGGGCACCAGATCCTTCTTTGTTGGATTTTGCTGAAGAGCCCAGATAGAGGCGCAAACTATAATAGTACCAAATAACAGGTAAAGCTGTTTATAGCTCAAGTATGGTGCTAAAATAAAAATTGCTGCGCCTGCGACTATATTTGATGCAGAAGCAAGGCTACGTAGTCTACCAAATACCAGCGGAGCCTCGGTTGTGCTAAAATATTGCAGGGTGAGGGATTGGTTTGTGGTTTCAAAATAGTGAAACCCGAAACTCATTATAAGTGTTGTCAGCATCAGGCCTAAAAAGGTGGGAAGAAAACCTGTTACAGCAACCCCAATTCCAAGAATGAGAACAGACAGAGCTGAGAGCTTATGTTCTTTGATGATCAGCAGGAAATAGACGACAAGCAGGGCAAGAAATCCGGGAATTTCTCTAACTGATTGAATAATGCCGATATGATGACCATCGAGATGAATGATGTTGACTGCAAAATTGTCAAACAGAGTTCGCCAAGCATGTAATCCCATCGTGGAGCAGATGGTTAGGATCATCAGATAGATATACATCTTGTTGACAAGGGATTTATTCATTTACTATTGTTCAACTCAAGAACTGCTTAATAAATTTCGCTTCATTTATACTTACTAGATGTTACACCAGCAACTATTAACCCAGGTGAGAACTACTGTAACTCTATTCGTTTGGCAATATAAAAATTCTTCCGCCAAAATTCTTCCTTCAAGCTAGAGATCATTACACCTTGGCTTGTGGAGGCATGTGCGAATCTCATATTTTCTAAATATATACCGACGTGATGCGTAAACCAGCCTGTTTTAAAGAAGAGCAAATCACCAGACTGAAGTTCCCTTTGAGAAACTTCAGTTCCTAATTTGCGCTGTTCTAGCGTGGTACGAGGCATTGATTTATTGAAAAGATTGCGAAAAGAGATGTAAACAAAACCTGAGCAATCCATTCCACGTTTACTAAGCCCTCCGGTTTTGTAAGGTGTTCCTTGCCATTGAGCATAAAAATTGTAGAGTTTATCACGTATTACTATATCTGGTGAAAGAGATTTTTCATCAAGGCTGTAGACAGTTGGGTAATGACCCAGGGGTTTGGTACAGGCGCAGAGAGCTAAAAGAAGTGGTATGGAGATTAGCATTGATCTTGATAACATTTTACTACCAATAACAATCTTGTGCTAAGCTTACAAGATAGTAATTAAAATCACAGAGTTTTAAGGAACTATATTTTTTTGTGATATCCTGTGATTCATCAAGAATAATAATCTCTCAAAGTGCTCGCTACTCTGATCTGTAAACATAAATTAAATATATCTTTTGACCGATAAGATAGTGACGAGAAAAAGTGAGATATTAAACAACTTTCTTCTTGTTTATGACACTATATTTTTAGTTAATGTATTAATAATACGTTTAAAATATGAGAGTTTAGATTTTTAAGAATAAGTGCTATTTTAAAAGCCCTCTAAAAGAGATTGTAGAGTTTTTTAAAGGAAATGTTAGTATCCCAAGAATCCCAACGGATATGCTAAGATTAAGTTAATATTTGGTATATTGATTGCATATCAAACTGGATTTGAGAGGATTGAGTCCTTCTTGATATTGTAAAGAAAGAGGAGTTTTTAATCTTTACTGTCATTTTTTGATAGAATTGCGTATATCTATAAGATATGTTATCAAGATATTCAATAATTCCAATCGGTCCCACCAACAAGGTGATCAGGCGGTTATTAGTGAATCTAAAAATACAAAGTTTTAAGGTGATGATATGTCTGGAATTTGGGAAGCATTTACCGGTTTTGTTGAATCGACCCATCTACTTGAACAGATAAAAGAAGTTGATGCGGCTGGATTATTTACCAATCCCTGGTTTCTCGTGCCTTTCATAATTCTGGTAGGGTACATGTTGTATAA
>CAZWVC010000006.1:0-36727 GCA_964637245.1 uncultured Desulfocapsaceae bacterium | reverse complement strand
GTTTGATGTATTGTGGAATTGCCGCAATTGCCCAAAGGGATTTTAAGCGAATGTTGGCGTTTTCCTCTGCTTCGCATATGGGCATTATTGCCTTGGGAGTCTTTTGTATGAATGTGCAGGCGTTAACCGGCACACTTTTTCAGATTGTTGCTCATGCTACTTCAACCGGCATCCTCTTTCTCTTTGCTGGTTTGTTGGAAGAACGCACAGAAACCAGACAAATTGAGGATCTTGGAGGTATAGCCTACAAAGCTCCAATTTTTGCAACCTTTTTCGCTATTGCAATGCTGGCTTCCTGCGGATTGCCAGGTACCAGCGGTTTTATTGGTGAATTCCTTATAATCCTGGGTGCTGTAAAATATAACATTTTCATCGGAGTCCTGGCTGGTACCACATTGATCATAGGGGTCTGCTACATGCTGTGGATGTTCCAGCGGGTCTTTTTTGAGAAAGGTAATGCTAGAACCGCAACTTTTAAAGATCTGAGTGCGTACGAAACCCTGGTTTTTCTCCCGGTAATTTTGCTCATTCTGGTGATGGGAATCTATCCCCAGCCTTTTATCCAGAAAATCGAGCCAGCTGCCCAGAAGCAGATTCTGCTGATGAGTGCCAAGGGAGAGCCTCAGCTTGCTGACGTTAATTTAATAGAGCGCAAAGAAGAATTGAACAATAACTGAGACGGATAGAATTATGACTGATTTTTTATTCCTCCTTCCATTACTGGTCATCGGCGCGGGTGCAATTCTCCTGATGCTGCTATCAGCCTTTGAGAATATTGAGGTAGAGGTGGCCGCCTATGCTGGTATGGCTGTTTTTCTTTTCGGGTTTTTAGGTCAATTACTTGTGCCGGCTTCTCCCGATATTGAAATTTTTGCTGGAATTTTTAACGGAATGCTGGTTGGCGGTAGTTTTACCAAGGTTGCTGGTTTGATCATTTGCGCTTGTGGATTCTTTACCTGCATGAGTTCACATACCTACTATAAGCAAAACAGTTTTGGGGTCCTCGAGTATTACTCACTGATTGCCTTTGCAGCCTGCGGCATGATGTTGTTGACAATGTCACAAGAACTCATCACTGCTTTTATCTCTCTTGAGATAATGTCACTGGCAATATATGTGCTCGTTGGAATTCAACGAAAGAATATTAAGGCCACTGAAGCTGTGTTGAAATATCTAATGCTTGGGGCATTTGCCGGTGCATTTTTTACTATGGGCACTGCCTTGATCTATGGCGGTACAGGAAGTACTAAATTTGTTGCTATCGCTGAGTATATTTCCACTAATGGGATGCTTTCTGCACCGATCCTCGTTGTTGGTGCATTTTTCATAATTATCGCCTTACTTTTCAAGGTTGCAGCGTTTCCTTTTCATGCCTGGGTCGTTGATGTCTATGATGGTGCCAGTATACCAGTCACTGGATTCATGGCAACGGCACTTAAAACTGCTGTATTTGCTCTTTTTGCAAACTTCCTGGCAATAGAGGCTGGTTTGCAGGGTTCCTGGGTAAACTATCTTTTTTACATTGCCGTTTTCACCATGTTTGGCGGGAATCTCATTGCCATTGGCCAAAGCAGCCTTAAAAGAATGCTGGCCGCCTCCGGTATTGTCCATACTGGATACCTGATCGTTGCTCTGGTTGCTTTTTCTACCAAAGAGTTCACTGGAAATATTGTGCTTTTCTATCTTGCAGCGTACGCTGTCGGGACAATGGGTATGTTTGCTGCTCTTTCCTACCTTAGTGGAGAGGGTGAGAAACGGCAGACCTTTGATGATTTTAAAGGGCTCGCCAAGGTACGTCCTTATTCAGCGGCTGCCATAACAGTTTTCCTCCTCTCCATGGCAGGAATTCCACCAACTGCAGGATTCATGGGTAAGCTGTACATCATCATCAATGCTATCCATGCTGATCAGGTAACTCTTGCAGCATTAGCAATAATCAGCAGTGTCATATCCATGTGGTATTATCTGCGTCTTATAATTAATATGTATTTTAGCGAGGCACGCGAGGAATTTGAAACGGTGCGATCCCCATTTGCCCAGCTCAGCACCTTCATTCTGGTCATCTGTGTCTTTGCCCTTAGCCTCTTGCCAGTAGGTGTATAATATTAGAGCCAAACTTGTATTAGCATAGACGATTAGACGACATGGCATAGAGAATTTTCATTAAATGGCAAAAAGGGAGTCTTTGATATGAAAGTGAAAGATATTTTAGCGAGTAAGGGGAGCAGAGTCGTTACCTGCCTGGAAGGCAACTCCCTGATGGATGCCCTGGCAATTTTTTCTGCAAATAAAGTTGGATCTTTATTGATTGTTGATGCTCATGAAAAGATTAAAGGCATCATCGCACCGCGAGATATTCTCCTGTTAGTGCTGAACGATATGGATAAGCTAAAGGATATAAAAGTAGATGAAATAATGACCAAGGATCTCATTGTGGGTACTCCTGAAGATACTATTGACTATATCCAGCATATAATGACGGTAAACAGGATTCGTCATGTTCCCATACTCGATGGGGTTGAACTTCAAGGCATTGTTTCAATCGGCGATGTTGTTAAAGCCCAGATTGACGAGAAAGAGGTGGAGAACCGCTACCTTAAAGATTATATCGAGGGCAAATATCCGGCCTAAGGATCTTAAAGCAAGTGTTTTACGAGGCGTTGCGGGCAGGCATGGACCGTAGCGCCTTTTTTCTTTGATTAAAAAGGAGGAGCAGAGGTAAAAGTGAGGGATTTGCCGGTTTGTGGATGCCGAAAAGTAAGAGACACGGCATGCAGCATCATCTGCTCTCCTTCCTGACCCTTGCCATAGAGTTTATCTCCCACGATTGGTAGATTTAACCCAAACTTATGGGCAGCGTGAACTCGGAGCTGATGGGTCCTGCCGGTAAGCGGTATAAATTCAACGCGGGTAAACTTCTTTTCAATGCCTAATTTTTTCCAAAGAGTTATTCCCAGCTTACCATTTTGCGGATCATAAATTTGATATGGTCTGTTGTTTATATCCAGGCGAAACTTTAGTTCTATTCTTCCTGCAGTTTTTTCTACTAACCCATCAAGCAGAGCAATATAGAGTTTTTTCGTTTGTCGCTGTTCAAACTGAAGTGAGAGGTCCCTATGAGATTTTCTTGTCCTGGCGAGTACCATAATCCCTGAGGTATACATATCCAGACGATGAACCGCAGGCTGATCGATGCATGCAGTAAACTTCTGGCGGATCCGGGTGACCACACAATCCCGCTTTTCTGCTCCTCGGCCAGGGACAGAAAGTAGACCACCAGGTTTATCCACGACGATAATTTCAGGGTCACTGTAGAGTATATTCATGATGAGGCGTACCCGGATATTTCATAAAAAAGGTAATTTCACAGTATCTTAACAATTAATAACTGTGTCTTACTGCTTCTATGAGATTGATTTTGCAGAGTACAGTTTGTCCCGGTAGTCTTTATGTCAATAAGCACCATTTTTACCTTTTCGGCTAACCATCTCGATTCGTGAAATTTCCGGGCTAACCCGCATTTCTCATCAGTTCAGGCGGTGCTAGGTTCAAAGTTTTTGTCAGTAGACCATAATAAGCTACGGAGTCTGAGTTTATGCCCTGACTGGGTGCTTACCTGTTTACTGGCAAAAGACTGCCGAAGATGGTACCGCCTGGACTGACCTTTGGTGAACATTGTGTAAATTTACGATTCTTATTTCAAGTGTCTGAAGGGGTGAGTTGAAATTAGACACAGCTAAATTGACACAATGGTCATGAGAAATGCGGGCTAAGTTCACGCTGTCCTCTCATCAAGGCCACAGAGTAAAAAAGCTAAAAGAGGTTTGCATTTATCCTCACAGGGTGGATAAAAACAACCATTTATCTTTGACTTAGATTTATTGGTTTTCCCCCAATAAAACTCGGACATACCAAGGGGGGTAATGTTGTGGTGCACAGCAAAGCTGAGCAGTTTGGGTGCACAGCAATCCCCTGTGCCCGTTGGTATACCACGTTTTGTGGAAAAAAAGGGCTTGAGAGTGCAACGCTCTCCCCTGAAATTCTGTAGCGTATACAATCGATGGATTTTTGACATTAACTTCTGTGACAACCGTTTTCTCAACCTCTTCATTTCCAGGTAGGTTGTACTTTCGTCTTTTAGATTTTCAAGATCATTTCCCAACATTTTAATTTTTTTCTCGGTGGCAAAGTTTATCATATGCCAGTTTGCCTCATTAAAAAGTGGCGGAGCCCAGCCTGGAATATTCCACAGACCATTAAATTGTCCGGAAAAGGCATAGAGCACCCTCTCATTCCCTTGAGAATCAGTGCCATTAAGGACGCCAAACATCTTCCCCCTTTGCTCACCGAACAATCCATCGGTTGAGTACCGTTGGTCTGCAGGTACGGTGGAGTGGAGATCAATGTGCTGCAGAGAGTTCAATCTCTCCATCAGTGCTAAGCTTAACTCCCTTGTCTTGCCAGTTGGCAGCACATGGAATTTCCTGCATTTTAGACAATATTCTCGAATGGTCTAGCCTCCCCCTGTACTCTTCTTCTACATACATGGTGCAGTTCAAAATAGAAAGTACCAATTATCATAGTAAATGCTTAGGAACAGCATTTTACCGCAGCAGATAACAAAATTGTACTTTACTGTCACTCATCTTTTCCTATAGACTGATATGAGTTGTGTTATTTATCTTATTAATACGGTTAAGGATAAATGAACCTTATCCGATAATCTATAGAGTTATAACACGTAGAATATGCAGTTCTGCTTTCCAGATAGTGCACGGTAATTTTTAATCAACTTTGCCATTGCAATATCCCAAGGAAGTATAATAGATCCATCACTGGAGTGATAATGTTTCGTTTAGCAGATATCCGGATTCGCCCTAAATTACTCTTTCTCTTTATCCTGACAGGACTCTTCCCGTTACTTATCGTTGGATATTTCTCTAGTACTTTGACAGAGAAATCACTCATTGAAGAATCGTTTAATAACCTAGCTTCTTTGCAAACGATTCGAAAAGGTCAAATTGAAAATTATTTTGATAAAAGTCTTGTCGATATCCGTTTGCTAGCAGACTCTGAACGTGTCTATAGTTTTCTGAGAGAAATTTCCAGCTACCGTGAAGCGATTGATGTTTCCTCCTTGAGTGACAGATTTGATACGGCTTCTGAAAAGTATAAAAAGATTGTAAGTAAGCAGCAAAAGCAGTTTCAGGATTATACTTTTCTCAATGGTTATAGTGATTTCTACCTTGTCGATGGAGATTATGGCCATGTTATGTATTCTGTTAAAAACAGTGAAGATAACGGCGAGAATTTAATTCATGGCAGATTAAAAGACAGCGGATTGGCCAAAACCTGGAGACAAGTTATGGATTCAGGTTCAACTGTGATTACAGATTTTGAGCCCTATGGCCCTGCAGATAATAAAGAAGAAGCTTTTATTGGTCATCCGATAACTAACTTATCTGGTTTAAAAATTGGCGTAGTTGTACTTAGATTCAATTCTGTACTGATTTCCACAATAACCGAATCAAGAAAAGGAATGGGCCAAAGCGGCGAATCTTACATGATAGGTTGGCTTGAAAATGAAAACAAATTTGAATTCAGAAGCAACATGGCAACTATGGGTGATGGTAAATATGTGGTTGGCTATGAGCTTGGACAAAAACTACAATACTGGGAAGATGCTCTGGTGGCTGGAAATACCGGCGGTAGTGGAATATATATTGATAGTGCTGGTAAAAAGGTGCTTGTTGCCTTTGATAAGCTGCAGTTGCAGGGTCTGGAGTGGTACCTCATCTCTAAGATTGATAGATATGAGGTGACCCAACCACTCCGAGATATCTATCGCAAAGTAGGACTCATTGTTCTTATTTTTATCTTTTTGACCGCAGGCTGGGCTTGGATACTGGCCCGCGGTTTCACTCGACCGATATTGCGCAGTATTGGTTTCGCCGATGCCATTGCCCATGGAGAATACGGCTCTGAGTTGACTGCCAAAAGAAGAGATGAACTCGGTGATCTGGCACGCTCCTTAAATTTCATGGCAGGTAACCTCAAGGAGGTGGATTGGCTTAAAACCGGTAAAGAACAGCTTGATGATAAAATTCGTGGCGACCTTGATCCCGACGAGTTGGCCAGACGCTGTATAACATTCTTTGTTAAACATTTTAATGCCGAGCTTGGAGCACTTTATTTAAATAATAAAGGAACACTGGAATTGCGGGCGTCTTATGCTTTCACTGATCGTAATGGTAATTATAATTCCTTTGCCTTTGGTGAAGGGATGGTGGGGCAGGCTGCACTGGAAGGCGAAAGCCTTTTCTTTACCAATGTTCACGATGAAGCACCGCAGATGAATTACGGAGCAGGGGAGAGACCCTTGCAACATTATATGGTTGTGCCTGTGCATGCCGATGGTGATCTAGCAGGAGTAATGCTTATTGGATCAATGCAGCCGTTTGACGAATTGCAAAAGACTTTTCTCGAACAGAATATAGCCAATATGGCAATTCTATTTACTGCCTCTGACTCACGTGGCAGGATTGCCGAACTGCTTTCCGAGGCTCAAACCCAGCAGGAAGAGTTGAGAGTTACCAATGAAGAACTTGAAGAACAGGCCAAAGCGCTACGTGAATCTGAGGCGGAGCTTCAAGCACAGCAGGAAGAGCTGCGGGTCACTAATGAAGAGTTGGAAGAGCAGACTAGAGCCTTAAAAGAGTCTAGGACAGAATTGCTTGATCAGCAGGAGGAATTGGGTCTCATAAACGAGGAACTCAACAAACGCACACAGGATCTGGAAGAGCAAAAAAATGAAATATGGGCAAAGAACAGCGATCTGCAGGAAGTCCAGGAAATTGTAGAGAATAAAGTCAAGGAACTCGAGATAGCCAGTAAATATAAGTCGGAATTTCTTGCCAACATGTCACATGAACTACGGACTCCGCTCAATAGTATACTTATTCTTTCCCAATTGCTAGGCGGTAACAAAGACGGCAACCTTAGCAACAAGCAGGTGGAGTCTGCTCAAGCGATCCACTCTTCCGGCTCAGAGTTGTTGAAATTGATAAATGAAATTCTTGATTTATCAAAAGTAGAGGCAGGTAAGATTGATCTCATCGTTGAAGATGTGCCGCTCACCCGAATATGTGATGATCTCAATTTGCTTTACAAGGATGTGGCAGAGAATAAAGGATTAAGGCTGCAATTTAATTTAACAAGCGATATTCCGGCAACTATTAGGACCGATTCGCAAAGGCTGCAGCAGGTTTTACGAAATCTCATTACCAATGCCTTTAAGTTCACTGAAGAGGGAACTGTCTCTCTGGATATTGGCAGGCCTGAAGCGGAGCAGCTTAAGGGAACTCAACTTAGCCTCAAGGATTGTTTGGCGTTTTCGGTAAAAGACCAAGGTATAGGTATATCTGAGGAAAAACAGCTCATAATCTTTGAAGCGTTTCAGCAGGCCGATGGCTCCACCAGCAGAAACTATGGTGGTACTGGCCTGGGACTTTCCATTTCCAAAGAGCTCACTCGCTTACTTGGCGGCACCATTCACCTTCATTCAGTCCCCGAGGAGGGAAGTACCTTTACGATTATTTTGCCTTCGGAATATCAATCAAGTGAAGATTCGGGCGAAATTATAGCCAAAACCACTCAGCAGGACCAATCCACAGAGAATAAACCGGTGAAGCCAGAGCCGTTAGAGGAAACAGTAAATGATCCCCAGGTCATTGTTGAAGATGAGTTAACCCCCGAAGCAGTGGTTGAGGTTGATGATGATCGTAAAAATGTAACACCTGGTTGTAAAAGTTTGTTGATCATCGAGGATGACAACAAGTTCTCAAAGGTTTTACGCGATTTTGCCAGAGAACGCGGTTTTAAATGTATAATTGCTGAAGATGGAGAAACAGGTCTTCATTTTGCTGATTATTATCGCCCCAGTGCTATCATCTTAGACATAGGATTACCGGGCATAGATGGCTGGAATGTTATGGAACGTCTGAAAGATAGCTCCGACCTGCGCCATATTCCGGTGCATTTTATGTCTGCTGCCGATAGTTCAATGGATGCCATGCGCATGGGTGCGATTGGGTATCTCACTAAACCAGTGTCAATGGAGAAGATTGATGAGACCTTCGGTAAACTGGAGAATATAATTTCCAAACCAGTCAGCCGGTTGCTTCTCGTTGAAGATGATATAACCCAACGTGAGAGCATAAGAGAACTTATTGGGAACTCAGATGTGATGACGACAGAAGTAGGTACGGGGACAGAAGCGTATCGTGAGCTCAGTGAGGGCAGTTATGACTGTATGATCCTGGATTTGGGCCTTGAGGATATGTCAGGATTTGAATTGTTGGAAAAGATACGTACTAATGATTCCATGGCAGCTGTTCCCATTATAATTTATACAGGTAGGGAGCTGACGGAAGCAGAAGAAAAGAAACTTAGCAGATATGCCGAATCCATCATTATCAAAGGAGTTAAGTCTCCAGAGAGGTTGCTCGATGAATCCGCTCTGTTTCTCCATAGAGTGGAGGCAGATTTACCGGAAGAAAAGCGTAAGATGCTGAAAATGGTGCATGACAAGGAAGCGGTTCTCAGCGGTAGTAAAATTTTGCTGGTTGACGATGATATGCGTAACGTTTTTGCACTGACAAGTGTGTTGGAAGAGCGAAATATCGATGTGGTTATCGCCAGGGATGGAATCGAATGCCTTGAGAAATTGGAAGAAACAGAAGGGGTAAACGCAATCTTGATGGATATCATGATGCCACGGATGGATGGCTATGAGGCCATGCGAGAGATCCGCAAGAAATCCGCCTTTAAGGAATTACCGATAATTGCCCTTACTGCCAAAGCCATGAAGGGTGATAGAAACAAATGTATAGAAGCTGGCGCAAGTGACTATCTGGCCAAACCGGTTGATCCGGACAAGTTGTTGTCTATGTTACGTGTGTGGTTGTATTGATGAGTGAAGAATCCAGGAAGGTAACGAACGAAAATCTAGAAATCAATTTACTTCTAGAAGCCATTTTTCTTAGGTATGGCTATGATTTCAGGGATTATGCCGCAGCTCATATCAAAAGACGTTTAGAGCAGCGCATGACACTTTCTGGATTATCAAGCTTTTCAGAAATGCAGCATAAAGTTATTTATGATGAAAATTTCTTTAATTATATCTTGCTTGATTTATCTATAAATGTAACGGAGATGTTTCGGGATCCGTGGTTTTATAAAGAGGTTCGGAAAACTGTCATCCCTCATCTCAAGACATATCCTTTCATTAAGGTGTGGCACGCCGGTTGTTCTGCCGGTCAGGAAGTCTACTCAATGGGCATACTCCTAGAGGAGGAAGGCATGAAGGAGAGAGTGCAGGTCTATGCCACAGATTATAATGAGTTAATTCTGGAGAAAGCCAAATCAGGTATTTATCCAATAGATGTTGTGCGAGAATATACTGCAAACTATATCCAGTCAGGTGGTCGAGAATCATTTTCAGACTATTATATTGCAGATAATGAAAATGTTATCTTAAAGAGAACACTTAAGGAAAGAGTGTTGTTTTCCTCTCATAATCTGGTAACCGATGGGGTTTTCGGTGAAATGCATGCAATTATTTGCCGTAATGTGTTGATATATTTTAATAAAGATCTTCAAGAGAGGGTTTTTAAACTATTTTGCGACAGTCTTTGCCCAGGAGGATTTCTCTGCTTGGGTTCCAAGGAAACCTTGAAATTTTCTGGTGTGGCTAACTACTTCGAAATTGTTGCGGAAAAGGAGAAAATATTCCGCAAAAAGCGCTGCAACTAAAAGAGGTGGTATGTGGCAGTAAGCTCAGGTAGATATGAAGCGGTAGTCATTGGAGTTTCAGCAGGTGGTATAGCTGCGTTAGAGAAAATTCTGCCGGGTTTTCCTCTCTGTTATCCCGCGGCGATAATAATCGTGCAACATATGGCTGCTGGCGGAGGGAACTACATGGTTGATCATTTTAGTGCTTCCTGTAATCTTCCAGTTATAGAAGCAGGAGACAAAACCAACATTGAACCGGGCAAAATATATTTTGCACCGGCAAATTATCACTTGTTGATAGAACCGCAAAAAACGCTGGCACTCTCTTTGGATGCAAAGGTGAACTACACACGACCTTCCATCGATGTACTATTTAAATCTGCAGCTGATGCTTATTGCAGAAATCTGATAGGAATGATATTAACTGGAGCAAATAACGATGGTGCATTGGGACTTGCGGCGGTGAAAAAACGTGGTGGTTTGACCATCGTCCAATCACCAGAAACGGCAGAAGTTGACATCATGCCAAAAGCGGCAATTGCTGCAAGTCGGATTGATCACATTTTAACACTCGAAAGGATTGGCCCATTTCTTAATAACCTGGTTGAGGATCAGAGAGAATGAGTAAGGCAAAAGTTCTAATCGTAGATGATCGACCGGAGAATCTTTTTGTCCTGGAATCGTTGATTGATGAACCAGATGTCGAGTTGGTTAGAGCTAACTCGGGTAACGAGGCTCTGGCAAAGATTTTAGACCACGATTTTGCCCTGGTTTTACTGGATGTACAGATGCCGGGAATGGATGGATATGAAGTAGCAGAATTAATGCGAGGGAACAAGCAGACGAAGCATATTCCTATAATCTTTGTAACAGCCAAGCATAAGGAGCAAGCCTCTATTTTCAGAGGTTATGATTCAGGTGCGGTTGACTATCTTTTTAAGCCCTTAGAACCGGTTATTTTGAAGGGAAAAATAGCTGTATTTCTTGAACTCTATCGCCACAAGAAAGAACTTCAGGATAAGACTCAGGAGCTTGACAAGAGATTGGCTGATCTCGAAGAATTAAAAGGTTTATTGGAAAAGACCAATGCCCAGTTAACCCAACTTTCCAAGATGGATGGCTTGACAGGTCTATTAAATAGGCGAACTTTTGATGAGATCCTCTATGAGGAGTGGCAACGTGGTATTCGCTTTAAGCAGCCACTCTCGATTTTGCTCATTGATATTGATCATTTTAAGGCCTATAACGATACCTATGGGCACACCCTTGGAGATGATGCTCTTAAGGAAGTTGCCCGCAAATTAGCAACATCAGCCCAGCGCCATGTTGATAAGGTGGCTCGCTATGGTGGTGAGGAGTTTGTAGTTATCCTCCCAGAAACAGATGAGAAAGGTGCTGAGTTGATGGCAAAGAGAATATGCACGGCGGTATACCAGTTAAAAATAGAACATGTAGGATCCTCTGAGGAAAAGAGATTGACTGTGAGTGTAGGCGCCTCGACAACAATTCCGAGCATAGATATAGACCCACTCCACGCAATTGAAGTTGCTGATATGAAGCTGTATGAAGCGAAGGCAGCGGGGAGGAATTGCTGGCGGATCAGCCAAGAAGAGGTACCAGTTGTACTACCAAAAATCGATACTGCATAAAATTCCAGGGACATTGGTACACGTGTAAAAATGACTGATAATTCTCATCGCAAATCTTTTCTCAACCTGCACCCTGATGATGTTCTCAATCTGGTGGAACAATCCTTAGAAACTGAGTTCACGAATCTCTTTAGACCCTTAAACAGTTATATAAATAGAGTTTTCGAGCTAGAGTCTAGAGCTAGTGAGGGGGTTGTCATTAAATTTTATCGGCCTGGTCGCTGGTCGAGATCAACACTACTGGATGAACACCAGTTTTTATATGATCTGCAGGAATATGAGATTCCCGTAATTTGTCCACTGAGGTTGAAAAATGGTGAAAGCCTAGGCACATGGCAGGGTATTCACTTTGCTGTTTTTCCTAAATGCGGTGGTCGAAGCCTGGATGAATTTAATGATGAACAGTGGCAAGAGCTTGGCAGGCTCATCGGCAGGATTCATGCCGTCGGTGCGACCAGAGATACATCTCACCGGGAAATGATGCACCCCGGCAAGAGTACATCCAGACAAATTAAATATATCCTCGACAATGATCTTGTGGCAGATGAGGTGGTAGGAAAGTTTAAGGAAATAACTAACCAGCTTATCGAGGTAATTGAACCCTTTTTTACGGAAGTAAAAACGCAGAGAATTCATGGTGACCTGCATTTTTCCAACATTATATACAGGCCAGGTGAATCATTTTACATAATAGATTTCGATGATATGGTTATGGGGCCACAGGTACAGGATATATGGATGCTGTTGCAGAAATATGGTGATGAAAGCCTGGTTGAATTAGATATATTTCTTGAGGGGTATCAGACGTTTCATTCATTTGATAAGAGAACCTGCCGCCTCATTGAACCACTTCGAGCAATGCGTTATATCCATTATCTAGCCTGGTGTGGTTATCAGGTAGTTGAAGATGGCAGAACCTTGATAATTTCAGATTTTGGGAGCTTATCTTTCTGGCAACAAGAGATTGGTGAACTTGAAGATCAGATCGAAAGAATTCTAAAGGCAAAAAACCCATTCGATCAGTGTTGAATATTCTGGTTTGAAATTGTCTCGAACATTCAGATGAACGAGAGTATCAAATGCTTACTCGTTTTTGGTTCGGTTTTTTCTCTTTATCTGTAGTAATAACTTTCCTCTACATTCCTAGCCTGCATATTTCATGAAAACAAATGTCGAGTGCATAATTTAATTCTAATTTCAATTTTTTATGCAATTTTTTTGGACTAAATTTAAAGGTACGCTTTGTAACCATAGCTGCACCGTCCCCAATCCTGTGATTTTCACCCTCCGGCTGGATCGAGAAAGCTCGCTATCCCACGTCGCTCAAGCGAAATACATACATAAGTATAGCACTTCACCAATCTCCTCGGCTAGCAAGCTTTCTCGACCCATGAAATATGCAGGCTAGTTAAGCCAAAAGCTAAGTTTTTCGCTCAATTTCATATTATTCTTTCTCGCCGAGAGCGAGACTTCCTTGAAATTGATTTGGTATTTCAAGCTATAATTGTTGAGAATCTCATATGATGGACTAAGCTGCTGCCACTCAGGGCTGTTTTGAAGAAGCAGCGCAATTATATTTTCCCTTTTAGCAACGGGAATAAAGAGGGAGCTGGCAGAGTTTTTGAAGATTATTTTTTTCACATTATTCAATAACCGTTTATTTCCACTCCACAAATTGCAGCATATAGTGCCGTTGGTGCTAAGCCTATTCCTGGCAAGCTTAAAAAAATCATGTGAATAGATATTTTTTGCCATACCTTGATCATTGAATGCATCGATGAGAATGAGATCGTAGGATGGCTTTTTGGAGCATTTCGCCAGGTATTGCAATCCATCAGCACAGTGGATTATGATCTTTTCATTTTCAGGCAGTGCAAAATACTCGCGGGCAATCTGCAATACATCAGGAGAGTAATCAACAGCATCAACATGGGCTGCTGGCAGATATGCATGGATGAAGTGCAACAATGAGCCAGCTCCCACGCCAATGAGTAAAATCCTGGATGGCTGAGGTTTTGCCAGTAATGATGCGGCCATCATGTACTGAGTATATTTGAGAATGAGCTTGCCCGGTTGGCGAAGAGATATTCTGCTTTGAACAACATTATTCTTAAAGTAAAGAGAACGAAAATCACCCTGATCTGCTACCTCAGTATAATTTTTTTCTTTGACGCTATAGAGTATTTTCTTATGTTTATGAACCATGGAGCAGAAACTGACCTTGAGGTGGTGTGCTTCAAGCTGAAAATCTGACATTCTTAGTTACAGATTATTCGATAGTACTAATCGATTTACAATCAAAGATCACCTCTAAATAATTGGACTGATACTCCACAATGCGAATACTCAACCAATTTTTTAAACATCTTGACTGCTGTGGATTATCTCTGGCATACTTAGATTCAGAATACATTGTATATCGATGGATTATTGTCTCTTCAGGAGGATTGAGTGACCGAGTTCACAAAAAAAATATTGGTAATGGATGATGAAGATATCGTTGCAGACATTGCCAAACAAATGCTTGCCTATATTGGGTATGACGTAAGTGTTGTCGAAAATGGTGAAGATGCCATTGAAAGATATCGCGCGGCTTTTGATGCGGGTGAGCCCTACGCTCTGGTTATAATGGATTTGAATATCCCCAATGGCATGGGAGGGGTAGAGGCGGTCAAACATCTGCTTAAGATTGATACGAATGCAAAGGTATTAGTTTCCTCGGGATATTCCAGTGATCCCATTATGCAGGAATTCCAACAGCATGGATTTGTTGGAAGCATATCAAAACCTTTTGATCTCAATGGGTTGAAGAGCGCCATTCAGGCGGCAATAGAGTAAGGGGTTTTTTACTTACTTTGCCTGCTCCAACCATTTTCAATGAAAAAATCACAACGGGGAAAACATCATCTCGGTATAGTTTATTTTACTTCGATTATCACAATTTGCTCTTTATATGCGGCTCAGCCTATTCAGCCAGTCTTTCAGGAAGAATTTCACCTGAGTAATCTTCAAGCGCTGCTCTTTACCACTTTAATGATGTTTCCGTTGGGAGTAGCACCACTTTTTTATGGTTTTCTCCTGGAATCATTTTCTGCCAAAGTCCTACTGCGTAGCGCGGTATTGGCATTGGGTTTGTTGGAGCTTCTCTTTGCCTGCTCAGACAGCTATTTTTCCCTTCTTTTCATTCGCGCTGTTCAAGGTTTAATGATTCCCGCTATCCTAACTTCTTTAATGAGTTACGTGTCATACACCACTGAGCAAGGGGAGGTACAGCATGCCATTGCTGCCTATATAGCCTCCACAATAGTGGGTGGGTTTCTGGGCCGCTTCCTGTCCGGGTTGTCGACTGACCTGTTTGGGTGGCGTTACTTTTTTATCCTCTTAGGCATAGTATTAATAACAACTTTCTTTCTACTTTCGGTTTTGGATAAGGATGCCAATCTTCAATACTCAAAACCACAATTAGGTGAGATGGCGGCCCTACTGCGAAAAGGCTTCTTCTTCTGGCTTTATGTTGGCATATTTGCACTTTTTTTTGTGTTTTCAGCAATGATGAACTTTCTGCCCTTTGAGCTCAAGCTAGTGCATCCATCCGCTGGTGAAGCTGGGATTGGGTTCCTTTATTTTGGGTATGCCATGGGTATTATTGTCTCACTCAACACCAGAAAGATCATTCGCTTTTTTGGAAATGAATCAGATGCCGTACGAGTTGGAGTTATACTCTTTTTTATTGGCACGTCGCTTTTCTTCATCAAAGATTACAAGGTGATGTTTGCCGCCATGTTTGTTTTTTGTGCAGGCTTATTCATGACACATTCGTTGTTGTCGGGTTTTGTTAATAAAATGTCCTTTGAAAACAAAGCTATCGCAAATGGAATGTATATTTCATTTTATTATATGGGTGGCACCTTCGGTTCTTTTATACCTGGCTTTTTCTTTGAAAAATATGGATGGAGCGGATTTCTCTTCTTTCTCCAGGCGATGCTCATCTTTTCGTTTTTCTGCATACGGATGCTAAAAAAACATGTAGATGCACAATGATATATTTCCCAATCTGTCAAAAAGATGGTTGATTGTGGACTGGTCTTCTTTTAGCCAGAATATTTCAATGATCATAAATAAAATTATTCATTTCGATGTGTTGCGAGTATTTCAAAGGCAACCTATGGTAGTATAAAGTGTTTTTTACACTCTTCCATTACCATCTTTTTAGATCAGACCGTTTTAAATTCATCTCCAACTTTGCTTTGAAGGGTGTCAGCATCTATTACGTTATACTTGGGGCTCTTATTTCCAATGACCCGGATTGATAGGTGGACCTATTTAACTTTGATTTTGCGGGCGATATTGGGAAGTAGGTAATACTCTCCATTGTCTAAACTTAGCAGAGAATCTGGCTCAAGAGCGAGATGAGAGTCAAGCCAATACATGAGACAGTTATGTCCATGTTTTATTGGCGCTAATTAATCTGGAAATAAACCTGTATTTTACCAGCTGGTTAGAAAAGAACATTTATTTTCCATCCTCCTCAATAACCAGCATTTTCTGCCATTTTCCCTGGCGATAGCGGAATGATACAATAATAAATAATGCCCCTATAAAAGTAAGGACACAGTACCAAGCCTGTTCGACGGTAAAACCCCAATAAGTTACGCCAAAATAAACAGGAAGGATCATAAATAATAGTGAAGCTATGCCAATGGACCACATCATAAAACGGGTATCACCTGCTCCTCTTAATACTCCAGAAAATACCATATATATGGCATCCAACAGCAAATATGCCGAGACAATCTGCAAAAGCACTGCACCTATTCTCACAATTTCACCATAGTGCTCCGGTGATTGGGAGGAGGGGATAAATAGAGCCAGAACCTGCTCTGGGAAGAAGATAAAAACCAAATCAACAATTATTATATAAACCAGTAAGAGATGGATACTGCTCCAGGTAACATAACGTGCATGGTCCGGCTTTTTCCTGCCCAAAGCTTGGCCGACCAAAGCACTTACACCTTGTGATACTCCCATTGATGGCATAAAGGCCAGGGCATTAATGGATATGACTATGTTGGTTGCCGCCAGCTCAAGTTTGCCAATGCGGCCAACGAGGAGAATAAACAGAGTGAAGGCAAGAATATCAAGGGTGAACTGTAAAGATCCGGGAACACCAAACTTGAGAAGTCTGCCGAAAAGATTGGGATCAAAACGAAACTCAGAAAATAAACGATATTTTCTTCTATTTTCCTGGGTGAATATAAATACTAACAGAAGAAGAGTCACTAAAAACCAGGAGGTTACTGTTGCCAGTGCTGCACCAGAAACACCCAATTCTGGCATCCCCCAAACACCAAAAATGAGCGCATAGTTCAGAGGAATATTCACCACCATGCCGATGATATGGAAGATCATTACTGGTCTGGTAATTCCTCTCCCCGAGAAAAACGAAGCCAGACAGCTCATTGCTACGTGCAGACCAGCTCCTCTGCAGATAATATTGAAATAGATTTCCTCAAGTTCCCTTACTTCGGGAGGGTGGCCGGCTAAAGCGAAGATCGGTTCAGCAGCAAAAAAGGAAAGCAGGACAAAGATTACACCAGCAAACAAGGTGAAATAGATCCCTTGCCATAAACTAGTAGCAATGCGATCGGGCCGACCCGCCCCATGGTATTGAGCAATAAAGATTTGAGTATACCCTGCAACACCACCAAAAAAAGCCATAAAGAGAAAAGCAGTTATACCAGCAGGGGCAACCGCAGATATGGCATCAATTGAGTAATTGGAGAGAAAAACCCGATCTGTAAATTCCATAACAGTTGTTGCCGACATCGACATAACCAGAGGAAAACAGACCCTGAGAACTTCTCTGTATTGCCATTTTTCTTTCCACGCTTGATACATTCTGAGACCTTTGCAAAGAGATAGGTTCTCTTACCAGATTTATGATCTGCCTGCTATGCTTTATGGGGATGATTCCATTTATGGAGATATCGGCAGCTACTTAGTCCGGATATTGCACGAGCTAAAAAGATTTATGGCCAAGGCTTCGAGGTGAATAATGGAGTCAATTATGGACAGTACACTTTGTACAGCCAGAGATTACCTTTGCAATATTCGCAATGTTCCGAAATAAATGTATTTTTCTGTAATCGATGACTTGTTCATGAGAAATTAGGGCGACAAGACAATGTGTATTGTTCTGTGGATCAAAAAACATTTTACGAAGTTAAAGAGTGGGTTTTGCGGCAGATATGATTAATTTGACAGCTATGGTTGAATTGTACTATTTAGATGATAGGGTATGATTAAAAATTAGCCAAGACAATACGAAGGAGCAAGCCGTGCAGCAGACAATTAGCATTGCTACAGATAGACGGGAAACCCTGGTTGATATAACCCATGAAGTAGAACAAAGCGTGAATAACAGTGGGGTGCTAAACGGCATTGTCAGTATTTACGCACAGGGCGCCACTGGGGCAATTATGATTCAGGAAAACTGGGATGATTCTGTACAGCAGGATGTGGTTAATTTTCTTGGCGATATCATACCTCGCGGGGTCTGGCTGCACGACCAGCAGGATGGCAACGGTGATGCTCATATAAAAGCCGGCCTGGTTGGTCCTTCTGAAACAGTTCCAGTGATAGATGGTAGATTAGGTCTTTCTCGGTGGCAGAACATATTTTTCTGTGAATTTGATGGCCCCAGGAAGAGCAGGCAGATTATCTGTTCTACGCTGGCCGCGTGAATATAGGCAAAAGATGATTCAGAAAATCATTTCCGGCGGTCAGACGGGTGTAGACCAAGGTGCTTTGGACGCTGCTATTTCGTGTGGCATAGAGTATGGTGGCTGGTTGCCGGCAGGCCGGAAAACAGAGAATGGTCCACTTTCCCAGAAGTATAGATTGAAAGAATTGGGCTCTGCATCATATCCGGAGCGGACACGAAAGAACGTTATTGAAGCTGATGCAACACTTATCATATCCCATGGTCCTCTCACTGGAGGATCAGCCTTAACCGCCTCCATTGCTGAGGGGATAAATTCACCATATTTCCATTTGGATCTGGATGAGCATACACCCGAACGAGTTTTTAGTGAAATCAACAGATGGCTGCGCCAACACCAGCCCAAAATCTTGAATGTAGCAGGACCGCGAGCAAGTTCGGATAGTAGGATATATCTGGAATCCTACGAGATTCTTGTTGAACTTTTAAAGATGAACAATAATAATGCCACAACCTGAGTACCATTTCAGAAAAATTATAAAAAATACATACCCATAAAATTATGTTCATTCCCACGCAACAGCTGCTGCTTTTTTTTCAGAATAAGACAACCAAGAGAAATTTCATAACCCTGGCAAAATTTTTCGCTCTTTTGATCCTGATTGTCATAACTTATAGCGTGCTTTTTCATATTATCATGCTGTATGAAGGTCGTGATTTCAGTTGGATAACCGGAGTCTACTGGTCGCTTACCGTTATGACGACTTTGGGTTTCGGTGATATTACATTCACGACGGATCTTGGTCTGCTCTTTACTCTGTTTGTGTTACTTTCCGGGATCATCTTTATGTTGATCATTCTCCCGTTTACCTTCATCCAGTTTTTTTATGCACCTTGGCTTGAAGTGCAGACGCGGGCAAGAACTCCAAGTAAAGTTCCTGATTATATGGAGAACCATGTCATAATCACCGGGCTTGAACCAGTGACCCAGAAGCTTATCGATCAATTAAAGAAAAAAAACTATCCCTATGTGGTTCTGACTGCTGACTTGCAGGCAGCAGCGGAACTTCACGACTCAGGTTACAAGGTCGTGGTAGGCTCTCCAGATGATCCTAAAGCTTATAAGCGGGTGCGCATTCACCAAGCGGCAATGGTAGTCGCGACCGTTGATGATCTAATCAATACCAATATTTCCTTTACTGTCCGAGAAATAACCGAGAGAGTACCAATTGTCACTAATGCCGATAAGGATCACTCGGTCGATATCCTTCAATATTCCGGCAATATGCATGTATTCCAGTTTATGAAAATGCTTGGTGAAGAGCTCGGCCAGAGGACCTTGGGATTAAGCCGCACTATCAATGTGATTGCCACGTACGACGAGTTGCGGATAGGGGTTGCACCAGCCATTCGTTCTCCACTGGTGGGAAAAAGATTGTTTGAATCCGGCCTGAGGGAAGAAACCGGAGTGACTGTAGTAGGCATTTGGGAAAAAGGCAGACTGCAGATGCCCTCTCCTGATACAAGCATAAGTGACTCTTCGGTCCTTGTTCTTGCAGGTTCCAGTGTTCAGTTGCAACGCTTTGACGAATTCTATAGTCCACCCAAACAACTGTTTTCCGATGATGCTCCAGTACTCATCCTTGGCGGTGGCAGAGTTGGACACTCTGCGGCACAGTTTCTCGAGAGAAAAAATGTCAGGTATAAGATTGTTGAGAAAAGGCCGACACTTATTGGCGATTCGGAAGAGTATATCCAGGGGGATGCTGCAGATCTTGAGACTCTTAAAAAGGCTGGAATAGAAAATGCCCGTTCTGTCATCATAACAACTCATAATGATGATATGAATATTTACCTTACTTTCTACTGTCGGCAACTCCGTCAGGATGTTCAGATCATCAGTAGGGCAACAATTGAAAGAAATGTCTCCAAACTTCATCGAGCTGGAGCTGATCTGGTGATGTCTTACGCTTCCATGGGGGCAGCGGCAATCATGAACATTCTGCTTCCTGGAGAGGTATCTGTATTTACCGATGGTTTAGTTGTTTTCAACACCCCGGTACCTGCAGCGGTTGCCGGTAAAAATATCATTCAGAGCAGAATCAGAGAAGAAACAGGATGCAGTGTTGTCGCAATGCGTAAGGGCAAAGCATTACTCATAGGACCGGAACCCAAAACTATTTTGCCGGAGGGATCTGAACTGATTATTGTTGGAACTGCAGAGGCAGAAAAGAATTATATTGCATTTGCTGCGAGTTAAAACCTGGTAGGTAAATAGTGTTGAGGGACTCAATAGTTACCAAATAAGTGATGGCTTAAGGTGAGAAATGATGGCAGATAAAGAAAAAATGAAAGTGACACTCGTTTCCTTCGGCTTTAAATACGGTACTCCTGATGATGTAAATTATGTATGGGATGTCCGCTTTCTCCCAAATCCCTATTGGGAAGATGAACTACGCTCTAAAACTGGAGTGGATAGTGATGTTTCTGATTATGTCGTTGGCAGTTCTGAGGGGCATAATTTTTTAAAGCTGCTAAAACCTATGCTGTACTATCTTATCCAGCAAAATAAGGCAACAGATAAAGAAGAGTTATTTTTGGCCGTTGGTTGCACGGGAGGACGACATCGATCAGTCGCAGTTATTGAGGTGCTCAGTGATTTGCTGCAGATACTTAACGTTGACCTCAAGGTAGAACATCGCGATATAGACAAAGAAGAATAAAAGCATATATCGTACCGTCTAACCGTCTATCAATGGGAAAATTTAGCGTATATAAAGAGTCTTTTATTCCGCAGATGAGATAAGGGTAACTGGTCAGTCATCTCGATTTTCTATCCGTAAAATTTTAAATTTATGAGAATTGCTGTAATCGGAGATTTTGATAAAAATCGACCGTCACATAGCGCAACAGTAGAAGCACTTTACCATTCAGCTGACCAAATCTCAGCAGAATTGGAAATTACATGGTTTCCTAGTCATGAATTAGAAACCCACGAGGTTATCTCTGCATTGTCAAGCTTTAGTGGTGTTTTTGGTGCACCGGGTGAGCCGAATAGTTCACTTGGATTTATTTGCGGAATCAGGGCTGCAAGAGAGAGAGGTATCCCATTTTTGGGTACCTGAAGCGGTTTTCAGCATGCTCTGGTAGAGTATGCGATAAATGTTCTTGAAATAGCTCATGGTGCAACTTCTGATGAGGTTTCATCTTTCTTTTCATCACTCATATCTCCATTATCCTGCTCCCTTCAGCTACAATCTCAAAAGATATGGCTGCAGTCGGAATCACTTGTCCACAAGATCTATAAGAAACATTGCATTTCTGAAGTGTTTAATTGTAGCTCTAGTTTAAATACCAAGTTTTATGATAAATTTTCTGGTAGCCAACTACAGTTTGTGGGAAAAGATAAGAATGACGAGGTACGTATGATAGAATTATCCCAGCATCCATTTTTCTTGGCAATGCTTTTCCAACCACAGTTGCAGGCCAGGAGCAATCAACCACATCCACTTATAACTGCATTTTTACAATATTCCGGCAAATTACGCTGATTTCCTTTACTTTAAGAAGGCGCAACTGCATAATTCGTGCTATGCAAGAGTCGTCAAAGCAACAATCAGCGTTACACACCTAACCCAGATATTTCATGAATAATTCAAGGATTATAGGAAAAACTATTTTATTTCAATATATTATGAGTATTGTAATAGCAATCTCTGGCGGCAAAAAGTGTACTGTCTACTATTGACAGCATTATTCACCTTTCAGACTCGTGCAATATCTGGGTTATTGATACGCTCTTCCAATCGAATAGAATATCAGACCAGATAATATCTATTGGGATTACCCTACTAGGAGATGTGGTTATTTATGCCATGGTTAAATGCCATGTAAATACCTATGATAATGACATAAACCAGGATAAACATGCTGGCCAGGAAGAGGGTATAGAGCACATAAGCTAGCAGCCGAGTTGTTTTTTTAGCTACAAAGAGTATCGCATGAGATAATATGCTTACCAGAGTCAGGATTATGGCGGTGAAACTCAGCAACACCTCGTTGATTGTATCTATCACGCTCTTTTTGGGTAATTGTGTAAATATTCCAGACTTAAATGCTATATGTCGCATGGTATCCAACTATATATAATATATTCAACCGATTAAACGGATAGTGAAACTAAAAGCAATAGGTGAATTAAAGATTTGCAAATTGCAGGCCAATAAATATCTATCTGAATAAAGGTGATGGTAATAACAACTGGTTGTTTGTAATCTCTAGATATTACTTGGTTTTCTTGGTGGTGATCTTCTGGCTGACCGTATGGTTGTTGGAAGTGTGCAAATAGAATTCTCTACAAGAGTTATGGATTGTGGTTTTTTTACCACGATTCTAAAGTGGTATCTTTGACGCAACCTTAGTCTTGCAAAGCTGTAACATAGGCATAATAGTAGGCGTATAGAAATTGACAGGTTTTGGAGATTGTGGAATTACAATTTTAAATTTATGAAATAAGTATTTAGGTGCTTTAAAATATTCTGCAACGGGGTGTGCCTAAAAAAGAGAGGTTTAATGATGGAAAAGAAAATATCCAGTTTAAAGAAAGTACACCTGCACCTGTCGATTTCGGATAAAAAGAAAAGGAATATCAATACTGATCCAAAACCATTTTCCTTTATTTATGGCTGTGCAAGTACTGGGTTGAATCCTTTTGAGCTTGAGCTGGCCGAGAAGAAGGAAGGGGATGAGTTGTCACTGGAAATACCTTCATCTGAGTTACCAGAAAAATTAGGACATTTAGTCCAGCCGATTCGTCATGCCCTGAATCTGCAAATTCTCCCACAAGAGTTAAGCTTGCAGATAGCAATCACCAAAGTTGAGCCAGCCAGCCAACGTGAGATAATTCAGGCAATGGCCGGATCTCTCGGTTCAAGCTGCGGCGGAAGTTGCGACTGTGGCTGCAAATAGACGAGAATACTTAGGTTTCATTTGCTAAGAAGTAAAGTAATGAAAGCCAGATTTAATGGGGGTGAACTCCTATCACCCCAAGGTACTGTAGGTTAAAGTTTATCATTTATTTGCTTCTTTGTGATTCCGATCAAGATTGTCAGATATTTTCTTAATCTAATATAAGAAATGCCCAAGCCATCAATAGTTTAATACAAAGAAGTTCAATATGTAAATTGAAATGTTGGTGAAAAAAATTGCCAATGATTTTGGGGTTATATGTCGATATTTGCTTGAATAATTACTTTTTTTTATTGCTATTTATCAATTCTCCTCAAGTGCAGCAAGCATTCGTTCTTGGGGCAATTTTTCCATCAGGTTGTGAAGGTGATTGTTGAACACCTGCGAATCTCGATCTACTTGTATGTCCTCGATGCTGAGTGGTCTAGATAGAGTGAGCCCACTTAGTTCACGGCACCTGCTCAGTGCTACATAGGTTTGGCCAAAAGCAAAAACACCTCTTCCCATATCCAGGTGGACTTTTTCGAGTGTTTTTCCCTGGGCTTTGTGAATGGTGATTGCCCATGCCAAGATAAGTGGGTATTGGAGATAGCAACCAATTTCCTGTTTCTCGATTCTTTGGTTGGCATTGTTCCAGGTGTATCTGAAATTGCTCCACTTGAGCCTGTCAACCCTTACTCTTTTGCCATATGGTTGGGTTCTGACAATAATCTCTTCGGCAATCTCCTCAACCGTACCAACAGTTCCATTAACCCATCTTTTGAGCGGGTCATTTTTGGTGAACATAACCTGTGCACCAATTTTAATTGCAAGCATGACCGGTGAGGGAAGATTATCACCAGAAGTACTGTAATTTCCTTCAGTCTGGGCTTCAAATCTAAAAAGTCTTCCCGGGAGTTTTTGCAGATTATCTCGGTTTGCCTTTTCTACCTCAGACCTCCGTGGGGCAAGCCATACAGCTCCTTCGGGAGGTGAGGTTGTGATTTTACATCGTGAATTAATCTCACTCAGAGCTCCATCGAGATTACTTCCTTCGCGTATGTCTGCGAGAATATCGACAAACTTTCTGTCAGACTGCCTGAAGGTTCTGGTAAGCTCAACAGCATAATAGGTCAGGGACGTTTCCACCAGTGAGCGCGCCGCGTAAAATTTGGTTCTACCACCATAATGTCTGTCAAAAAAAAGTGTAAGGCCAGGCCGAATGATTGGGGGCAACTGAAAAAGATCTCCAACCATAATCACAGGCAGACCGCCAAAGGGTTTATCAATATTTCTGTTCTTTCGCAGGAAAGCACTTACTCCGTCTAGCAGATTTGCATTAACCATTGAAATCTCATCGATAATGAGAAGTTTTGCGTTCTTAATGTCTACCCGGTATGGAGCTGATTTAATGGCACTTTGAGTGATCCATTGCAATGGAAGCTGGAAGAGAGAATTAAGGGTTTTTCCATCTATGTTATTGGCAGCAATAGCAGTCGGGGCGGTAAGCAATACATTACCGGAATAATGATGCATAAGCCAGTTAATAAAAGTACTTTTCCCAGTTCCGGCACCACCGGTCACAAAGACGGCAGGAAATTGTGAGTCAATAAGCTTTTTAACAAAAAGATACTCCGGCAGCTCTTCGATTTCATCAAGATCGATCCCAGAACCGTTTATATTCAACTTACCAGGTTGTATCTTGGAACGTCTTGGTAGAAATTTTCTCAGCTTTCCGGTTTTGGGTTTCTCAGACCCTGACATTTTTTTAAAAACAAAACCAGCTGCGGACGCTAATGCTATGAGAGTTATAGGATCCATTCATCAACCCACAGAAATGAGACACATGCAACATTAACCGAGAAAGTGAAATGGCTTTAAGGTGTCTCCGCTTAATTTTGTTCAATAAATACAGGTAGGTTTTATCATCAAGGTAAGTCAAGAATAAAATCCATTACCAGTTGAGATCTTCTAAGCCTAACTTACCTCTATTTTTTTCTCCAGAAAAAACTCCAAGCTGCTTGGTAACGGGCAGGGAATTAAATTATCAGCCAGTTGCTAATGCTAAAATGTTAGGCTGAAAATTAGGGGAAATCAGAAAATATTATGAAATATGAATGTCTCGACTAGCGTCCTGTCAAGCCTCATCTAGCCATCCTGCTTACCCTTTTGTATTCCTGACTTTGTTTCAGTCACACAGCCCTGCTATGCTTAATCAATACAATCGTACCCTGCAGGAAGCCAAAATTTAGGTACGATCTTGCAACATTTGACGCTTGCCATGGCACTGGCAAAAAAGTTTATGGCAGGCATACTCAATATTGCCTGATTACCACATCAAATCATCCGGGACTTCATACTCGCTATATGGATCGTCATCTTTGATTGATTTTGAATCAGATGGAGTGTTATGAAGCACAACCATATTCTTGTTTAATCCTCGAATTTTATAAATGGTATCTGCCGGAACAAACTTAAATTCTCCGGCAAGCTTGACAATTCCGGTTTTACCGCTGACCAGGCTGTCTATACCATTTTGCTGCAGGAAAATTTTTTTTATTTTATTTTCAAATTTGAAATTGTACGGAATTTTGCCTTCATCAAATTTAATCTGATGGGTTTCAATTAATTGACGAGCTTTGGCTGTAGCTTCTTTTGCTTCGCGCTCTGCTCTTTTTTTCTTGTTAAGTTGTTGATCCCGTTTTTTCTTTTCAGCAAGGCCTTGCTTGGCCATCTCAGCGATTTCATCCTTTTGATTATCAGGATTAATCTTTTTGTGATGCTTTTCTTTTTTAGATTTGTTGAACTTCTTCTTATCGACAATACCTAACTTTAGAAGTTGATCCTGGAGTGAATTTCCCATCTCTCTTCTCCGTTATTCACAATGGTTGTACATCAATACGTTTCCAGAAAAAAAGTATCCACATTATATTACAGATTGATGTTTATACAACTCCTAAGAGAATGGATGAATCATTTGGGCTGTCAAAGAACAGTTGTTCAATCTGGCTGATCCCGGCATTGGTCATCATTTTCTCCAATTCAGCTCGACCGTAGGATCTTCCCACCCCATTGTTGATGAGCATGTTAAGACTGAAGAGCGCTGGAAATTCAGGTTTGTCCATGGTGTCTTCCAGGATAAACTCATGGATTAAAAGTATGCCCCCAGCAGAGAGTTGTGCTGCTGCTTTGTTGATTATTTTCTGGCAATCTTCCATTGAATTACTGTGAAGAATATGAGAGAGCCAGACAACATCATACATTCCTCCGGAGAGAGGATCTGTGTTGAAGTCTCCTCCAATAAAATCTATACGATCTTCAAGGTTGAATTTTTTAATAGTTTGCAAAGCAAAAGGTTCTGTGGTTGGTCGGTCAAATATTGTAGCCTTGAGTTCTGGATTGGTGAAACAGAAATGGATTGCATAGGTACCCGGGCCTCCGCCTAAATCAAGCAGCTTTTTTTTGTCGGCGAGATCTACTATGTCTGCTATGTGAGGTGCCAATCCCATGGCCAGGTTAAACATTCCCATGATGAAACTTTCACGCTGAACCTCTTCACCATAGGAGCGCATGCTAACTGGTGAGCCGGTAGTGATAGCCTGATCCAATTGAGCCCAGCCATCTACCAGATGATGATGGTGCAGTATAATGTTGCCCATGTATTGAGGCGAAGATTTCACCAGATGGGTTGAGGAAAAATCAGTATTGCTGAATGTATCTTTTTCTTTTTTCAATAAACCAATCCCTGCAAGAGCATTGAGCAAAAGTTCAGTAGCATGACGATCGGTGTGTATGGTTTGAGCCAAATTTTCAGCGTTTTTACTTTCCTTTTCAAGCAGAGTAAAGACTTCCAGACGTACACCGGCCTGGAGTGTGCAACCTTTCCAATAGCCACTGGACACACTCAACAACTCACCAACGCTCCATGAATTTGACATGAGGTTTCCTCCCTGGATGTTCTATTTTACTACTATATAATTAAAGCACAGCTCTGAGTTTTTATACATTCAAATTTCGATTCGCTCTTCACTGAAGCCAGAAGCGAATTCACTCACTTGAAAGATTATTGAGATTAGTGGAGTATTCTGTCATTATACGATGGGTAAACTCAAAGATGGTGTCAACTCTATTAATCTCCTATTGAATTCAAGGCAAGCTGTGTATTTTCTGAAACTTCGCATTTTTCTTGTGTTCTTCATGCCGTTGTTATTTTACTCATGTGAAGATACTAATCTTCTTGTTCTCACTGAGGCTGGATTGGATGCAGTCACCGCTGTTACTTTAAGTGATAAAGATGTGCAGAATATTGCTGTTCAGGCTGCTCAGCAATCCGACAGCAGTAATCGCATTGCGCCACCGGGTGCAACCTATGCCAAGCGCCTTGACAGGCTCATTGCACAACACCAAATCCATGAAGGAATTACGTTCAACTTCAAAGTGTATTTGACTAAGGAAGTAAATGCCTTTGCCATGGCTGATGGCAGCATCCGCATATATAGCGGCTTGATGGATATCATGAATGATGAGGAACTTCTGTTCATAATTGGTCATGAAATAGGGCATGTAATAAAAAAGCATTCTCGTAAAAAAGTTGTGCTTGCTTACGCCTCAAGTGCTATCAGAAAGGGCTTGGCATCCCAGGAAAATGAAATCGGTCAGATCGCTCGCTCAACCATCGGAGCTCTGACAGAAAAGCTTGCAAATGCTCAGTTTTCTCAGCACGAAGAACGCCAGGCCGATGATTATGGAGCAAACTTTCTGCTTAAATTGGGTTATACGAAGGAGCCTGCGATTTCTGCACTCGAGAAACTTGATCGTTTGGCTAAGCAACATACTTTTCTTTCCAGTCATCCGGATCCGGCTAGTCGCTCTAAACGTCTGTCGAAGCGTGATAATTTCACAGATAAAGGTGAAGATGAATCACTGTTGGCTGCTATCTGGAATTTTTTAAAGAGGCTGGTGGTGGGGTTGATTACATTGATTAGCTCATGGTTTAATTGAGAATAAAAAAGCTCCATAATTGTCTTTTGATGATCTTATAATTACGGTTGTTATTAAGAAATTTTGAAACTACCTAACATTTTTTAAGAAGACATATCCAGACCAAGGTAACTGCGATGACGATAATACATGGGGATTTTGGCAAACACCGTACCAAGGAAGAGAAAAGTAACGAAGATAAGAAACCGGCACCTATTTATCAGTTCCATGTTTCACTATCCTTCTCCGATCCGCTGATCTGGAGACGTATTCGTGTGCCTGGGGAAATGAATCTTAAGCAATTTAGCCTTGTGTTACAGATCTGTATGGGGTGGTCGGGTGAGTTCAATCACCAGTTTTATGTGGGCAAAGTATTTTATAATAGCAGTCCTTCCGCTACTCAGAAGAAAAGCTACTGCGAAGCTGATTATAACTTGCAGAGTTTAGAGGAAGCCATGAAATGGTGCTTCACCTATATGTATGATGCTGGAGATGGCTGGGAACATGAAATAGTAATCGAAGATATCTTACCTACCAAATCAGAGCAGGAGGTGCCTGTCATAATTGATGGTGAGTGGGCTTGCCCGCCTGAGGAAATTGGCAACGTTCATAGCTATGAAGAATACATTCATGCACGAGAAAACCCGGATAAAGCCAAGAGTCAACAAATAGTCAGCCAGTATACTCTAGCTGATTTTGATCCCTATGCCTTCGATACAACTTTATTAAATGAGATGTTGAAAAAAAGTAACATCAACAGCTAAGTACTGCTATTCGTACTGAGGTATGGTATCCACAAAGCTGAGCCGTGTCTTCTTTTCTATCGTGTCGATCAAACTCCGATCAGGAAAATATAGCTGTTTGATAGCACATATGGAGTGCAACTTAATTAAATTCAAGTAATTTTTACCTCAAACTTGAATTATGACGGTTTAACATTTAAGCTTCGCACTGAACCTGATAGATATAAAAAGTCGTTGGCATGAAAGGGAAGTGCTCTGATCTATAGGCAACTCTTCCTGGAAGAGTTCAATAAGAATATATTGCCATTGTAGAATGAGGCTTTGAATATACAATTGGAATTGCACAATTTAAGTTGTAGCATCCTGTACAATGCTTAGAAAATCAATCTGGATCATAACCATACTTATACTGCTTTTTGGGGTTACGCTTATACTACTAAGCGTGCGTGATAAGCGGCCTAAATATAAGAAGACTGCAGAAAATCTCGAGATACCACAATTCATACCTATTGAAGTGGATTTTAAGCATAATTACGAGATTTCCAGGGGGCTTCCCTTTACTGCTGGTGCCTTAATTGATGTCGATAATGACGGCAATGAGGAGCTTTTTTTGGGTGGTGGGACTCGTCAATCAGACGGGCTATTTATGCTATTGGATGATCATTTTGTCAATGTTATTGATCAAGCCAACCTGGTAAAACAGGGTGATGAAATGACCCTTGGAGCAGTTGTTCTCGATTTTGATAATAACGGCTACCAGGATCTGATTATCTCGCGGGAGAGGGGTATTTGGCTGTATCGTAATGATCAGGGTAAATTTACTGCGGAAAAGCTTGCTCTAGAGATTAGCGAGGAAGGAGCACCTCTAGCTGTAGCCGTCGCAGATCTAAACCGAGATGGTTTTTTTGATTTTTTTGTCCCTGTTGCTCCACGCATTACTATGTTGGGCTGGCTGGCGAATACAGACACACCACCAGAAATCAAACCAAAAATATTTCTCAATAATGGTGACGACACGTTCTATGATGTAACGGAAAGTGTTGGCCTGCAACGCATGACTGGTACCCTTCAGGCGGTTTTTGCAGATCTAGATGGTGATAGCCTTGAGGACTTGACAGTCTTGCAAACCAATGGCTTGTTGAGTACCTGGAGAAACAGGGATAACCTACTTTTTGAGAATATGCCAAATTATCATACCAGCTTAGAGGGCAAATACGGTGGCATGACTCTTGGTGACTATAATGGTGATGGTAATGTAGATATTTTTCTGACCAACAGTGGTTCAACCATACCAAATTATCTTTCTCAGTTTATAGATTCTAGCAAGGAACTCAGATATTTAAAATGGGTTCTCCTCAATAATACTGGATTCTTTTCGTTTCGGGATGAGGCTGAGCGAAATGATCTAGCTGATTATGAGCTTTCCCGGGGATCGCTTTTGGCTGACCTCAATGGTGATAACCTCACCGACCTGGTGGTTGCCCAAAATCATCCCAATTGGCCACCTTACCTGTTTGCTAAGCTAAGGCTAAGCGGTAGAGTATTATTGCAGGATAATGCTAATAAATTTATTGATATCACTAAAGAAAGTGGTATTGCAAGCAACGGCTACGGTGTTACCCCGCTAACTGCAGATTTTAACAAGGACGGCCGACCAGATCTTGTTTTTGTAAATCTAGGTGGGAAATCGCAGGTCTATTTAAGCACAGCGGGGAATAATAACTACCTGAAGGTTCAACTTGCCGACATTCCTACATCACTAGGTGCAGTAGTAAGCGTCAAAACACTCTCAGGTAAAACCCTAAAAAAAACCTATCTCAAGGGCACAACACTTTGCTCTGCTTCTTCCCATGTGCTTTTCTTTGGGCTTAAAAATGATAAGGCAACTGATGTGACGGTTGATTATCTTAATGGCAATAAAGATCAAAAGTCTGGTGTTTTGTTCAACACGACAGTTACCTTTGATTAATGGCGCAGATATCCTGCCTCACTTACAAGCCGTCTAGGTATGGATCTAAAGGGCATATATAAGACAAAGCTTGGTTCCAGAGTGGTGATAACATGCGGCGATTTCTTCTGATTTGAAAAGTTGGGTAAAACCATTTCCGGCAATAGAGAAAAAAGTTTTGCCGCTCTTATACTGCTCAAATATTGTGTGATAGTCAAATCCTTCACCAGTGTCCGTGATTGAAAAGCCTAGACCTTTTTTAGAAACACATACCCATACAGAAATGGTCAGTCGGGTGTCCTTCTTATGGCCGTGAACGAAGGCATTGGAAAGCCCTTCGGAAACTGCACCACCCGATCCAAATAGCAGCTTCTCCTGTGTATATCTGAATTTGTTTTTTAGCAGTCCTTCAATTCTGTATTTGAGCTTCTTTTCAAAAGAATACATCCAGGCGTAATCGGCTGAGTAGGTGTTGTTTGGAAGTAAATCTACTTTTTGCGGAATAACCATCTCCTCAAATTCAGAGATAACCGGTTGAAGTCGTGTTTTAATGTATTTTTGTGAAAGAGTTTCAACAAACATGACAGCCTCAATTACGAAACGGATTGGGGAACACTGCTTCACCTAAACCTTCTTTAACCATTCGACAAAGGTCACTCACATTTTCTGGCCAGGAAGGGAACTGGGTGTATGCCCAGCCTATCATTGGCAAGGCGTGAGCATCACTACACCCAATGGCTGGCTTGTTAAGAGTCCGGGCCAGATTTGCAGATAGCTTGGATTCTTTTAGGGATAAAGAAGTACTTCCTACCTCAATTGCATCGAATTGCTCAATAATACCGAGTGATGGTAACCCTTTTCGAAAAGGGTGAGCAAGAAAGACAACCCCTCCATTTTCGTGAACATAACGGATTACCTCCTCACAACCAATGCCCTTGTGCAGGGGTCCTAACTCGTCAATACCGAACACAACCAGATGACAGCCACTTCGAGTGGTCACTTCAACCCCATTAAAAACCCAGATATTTGGTAATGCTTTCTGCAACTTTTCAATTTCATCGCTTTTCCAGCATGTATCATGTTCTGTGATGATCACTGCATCAAGCCCTGCTTTACATGCGTATTTTTCTATTTTTTGGGGATGAAGGGTTTCGGCACATTCAGAGTATTGTGAAGTGTGGATGTGCATGTCAATACAGAAGGGTTTTCTGTTATCAGGTAACATTATGATATTTAGGAAATAATGATAAAAATTAATAAAAGGAAACGATTATTTATAGCTTTCCGCACAAGGGCAGCTGAAATATCCCATAAAAAATAGCCTATCGTATTTTGTGGTGATATTCCAATGGAAACTGATAGGTGAAATATCGGGAGTAGAGCTGAAAATCATGGTGATTCACCACTCGATCCATTGTCATTGTCATCGGATGATGGCGGAGATTGGGAATTGTAAAGCCCATTAGCTGCCAGAATAAGGAAAATGATGGTTAATATAGGGGCGACCTGTTCAGCCAAGCCTTGCAGCTGTGGGGATAAAGTATCTGTATTGGGTAACACATATTTAAAGAGGCTGTATATCACAATGGCCAGGATGAGGTATAACCACCAGGGGAAGTACCGTTGAGTTTTTTTTCGGTTCATTCTGTCTCCTTCGTCCCGTGAGGTGCTATATAAATTCCTGACCATACCACTCACTTTGGTAATATATATACAGTTTCTCTTGCAGTGTGGGTAAATCTTTCCCTGTCGATTTGTTGGATCTGCAGAATGTATACATTGAGGAATTAGCTATTGTCATAATTCCAGTATGTTAACTAAAGCGTTGGTGATTGGTATAGAGGTTGCTTAAACAATAGTGTAGTAAAAATCATATCGTTTAGAGTTAACATAACATCAATACAACAGAAAATGGAGGTAAGAAATGAATGTTAAAAAAGCGGTTGTAGTCTTGGCACTTATCGGTGGACTTGGATTCACAGGGTTGTATCAGGCACAGGCCAGAGGCTGGGGTGGCGGGTATGGTGGTAATTGTCAATATGTAGGGTGTGGTCAAAATTATCAGATGCTTGATGAAGCTACCAAAGCAAAGGCTGATACTTTTCGTAATGATACAAGTGAGCTACGTCGCCAGATGGCAATGAAGCGAGCAGAAAAACAGGCATTGTTAAGTGCTCAGAATCCTAGCCCAGCAGATGTCGCCAAGGTTGAAGGAGAATTGTTTGATTTACGCACAGAATTGCAATCAAAAGCCGTAGAAGCTGGTTTACCGGCCATGGGAGCAGGTCCCCGTGGAATGCGAGGTGGTGGCAAAGGTGGTCCCGGTATGCGGCCATGTTATCAGCAGACCAAATGGAATACGCAATAGAAAAATTATCGCAGTTGCAATACAGGAGCATAATGCAATTTCAGTATGCTCCTGTATCCCCACATTATGTATTCTGACAAAATCTTCGTTGCAGTCCAGCAAGCACGTAAACACAGACTTACCTTTCAATTACCAGATCATTAACCTGGATATTTCACGAGTCTGCTGGGTTTATGGACAAGGCATCAAGGGTAAAGCTGTAGTTTGCTACCACAACCCCTTGATAACGAAGGGCATGAGCCCAGCAGAATCGCCCGATGGGTGAAAATTGTGGTTATGTAGCTCTTAGAATATTAGGTGCAAATTGCACTCGAAGATATTGTCACAGTATTAAATATAACAACTCGAATATATAAAAAATACGTAATAAAAATAAAAAATTTCATGAAATATTCAGGTTATAATGATGGCGAATTAACTGGCCTGCAATGGTCCCTGCAGCTGGTATTTGCGGAAGCGTATCATAGGTGTACCAGCTGGCTTCACATATCTCATAACCATCAATTGTAATCTCACCTGATTGATATTCAGCAAAGAAACCAAGCATTAACTGGCCTGGAAATGGCCAGGGCTGGCTTCTGAAATAACTGATATTAGTAACTCGTAGTTGTACTTCTTCGAATATCTCTCTTTCCACCGCCTCTTCTGCAGTTTCACCAGGCTCAATAAAACCGGCAAGGGTGCTGAAAAGTTTTTTAGGAAAGCGACATGCACGAGCCAGCAGAATTTCATTTTGCCGATATACCAGAACTATTATACAAGGGGAAATAGCGGGATAATGATTTGTTGAACAGGTAGGGCAAACCCTTGCCATTTCCGAGGGATGGGGGACCGTTGGATTGCCACATTTGCCACAGTATCTGTTGGAATTGAACCAATGCAGCAATTGGGACGCTTTTCCCCATTTACCAAAGAGATTGTCATCTACCCAGCCTAGCAGACTTCTCAATGGGACGAGCTCATACCCCTCAGGTAACTCATGATCTTCGGCAAGTTCAACCGTAATCAAGCCTTTCTCGGTTGGCGCTTCCTGCATTATCAGTGGATCTTTTGTTCGAGTGAGAAGATCAAGCTCATTTTGTTTAAAAGGGTGAGCTTCAGCTTTATTGTTGCGATAGAGAACTTTATTCTTCTGAAATATGTAATATGTTTTCTCCATAGACCTCTTCTCTATACGTTTTGCATATTGTCATATCACCATAGTTTCAAAACATAAGAAAATAAAGATTGTAAGGGTGATTGTGTAGAGATTTTTATAAATACGGAGAAAACAAGCACATGAAAGTTATTGCCATACCCTGTTCCTTTGATAATTACAGCTATCTGCTGATTTGTGAGCAGTCCAGACAAGCGGCAATTGTCGATCCAACTGAGGCATATCCCCTTATGGTTGCCCTTGAAAAAAATGAGGTTGTACTCAAAACAATATTTTGCACCCATCATCATCATGATCACATCGGTGGTATTGAGGATCTACAGGCAGAGACCTCCGGTTTCAATATAGTCTGTTATCAGGGGGATAAAAATCGGATACCAATTGCAGACACTTATGTCGATCATGATGACCGTATTCAGATTGGTGAACAGCTTGGCCGTGTACTGCATACTCCTGGTCACACATCAGGCAGTATCTGCTATTATTTTAATGAACATCTCTTTGTTGGTGACACCCTTTTCGGTGGAGGATGTGGCAGACTTTTCGAAGGCACACCCGAACAGATGCATACCTCGTTGAGTAATCAAATAGCAGTGCTGCCAGATGAGACAAAGGTATATTTCGGTCACGAATATACCAGGACTAATCTTGAGTTTGCCTTGACTGTTGATCCTGATAATATTGATGTTCAGCACAGATTATCAGGGCTTAAGGGAGAGACTAATGTATCAACCCCATCAACTATCGCCCTGGAAAAAAGAACCAATCCATTCCTTCGTGCAGATGCAGATGATATTAGAAACACCCTGCAGACAAAATATGGTGTACTGGTGAACACTACCTTGGATGTGTTTACAACTCTTCGCCAAATGCGTAACTCATTTTCCTGACTACTACATCTCAGCCATGTTGCACAGCCTTAACTCTTGGTGACAGCAGATTGTAATAATCTGCAAGACCTACTTCATGTGCAGGGTCAACTGTATTTTAATTATTTTTCTAACTAGTTCCCGTCCTAAAACTAGCCTTTTGATCGATATCTTCGTTATGCTCAAAATTTTATCCTCGGAATATCAATTATATGCCTGCGGTAAAATTTTTCGCATGCCTCGATATCAATCAAAACCCTTAGTTTTCGGATGGAAACTAACTACAAAACATGAAAATTAATGTATCTATTTTATCTATCCTGAAATGGAAAAGATATCACTTGATGTAATTGGGTAAGAGTAAAACGGCTTGAAGAAAATTGATGAATGGGCTAGATGGTAGGTTCGGATTTATTGAAAAATTAACACATGATATTAAGGCTGATCAACCCCTTAACCAGGGAAATTCAATCCAGGAGGACAACGTGAAAAGATCTCTCTATATATTTCTTGCCGTATGTATATCTTGCCTCTGTTTCACGCAGGCTTGGGCAAAAAACTATACTGTATCTGTAAATCAGTTTGTCGAGCATCCAGCCCTGGATGCGGTGTTGCAGGGGATGAAGGACTACCTTAAGGACAATTCTGTTGAAGTGGAGTTTAGGGTACATAATGCTCAGGCAAATATGCCTACCGCCAACCAGATAGCCCAACAGATGATAGGGGAAAAATCTGATTTACTGGTGGCAATTGCAACCCCATCAGCACAGGCATGTGCTCAAGCGGTGAAAAAGGCACCCGCAGATTTGAAGCGACCTTTTCTGTTTACCGCGGTAACCGATCCGGTTGCTGCAGGGTTGGTAGAGGATCTCAATAAACCTGGAGGAAATATTACCGGGGTATCGGATCTCCTACCGGTAAAGAAACATTTGGAAATGGTGCTTGAGTATAAACCAAACATAAAAAAGCTTGGTGTTATGTATAATGCCGGTGAAGCAAATTCGAAAGCAACCGTGGAAACCATCAAAAGTCTCAGCAAAGACATGGGATTCAAGGTGGTGGATGCCACTGCAGCGAAAACCGCTGATGTTTATCAGGCTGCAAAGAGTTTAGTTGGACGTGTTGATGCCGTTTTCATTCCCACCGATAACACCATAGTATCAGCTTTGGAATCGGTTATTAAGATAGGTGTACAAAATAAACTGCCAATTTTTGCGGCTGATACAGATTCTGTGAAACGAGGTGCGGTGGCAGCGATGGGGTTTGATTATTACAAACACGGTTATCAGACGGGAGCGATGATGGAAAAAATCCTTAAAGGTGCATCACCTGCATCTATTCCGGTTGAATTTCAAAAGGATCTACAGTTGCAAATTAATGCCAAATACTCAAAACTGATGGGTATTGATCCACCTCAAGGTTTGTTGACGAAAGCATCCAAAGTATATAACTAGTGTCCTGTCATGCCTCACCTGTCGCTTAGAGCTTGTTATTCTGGTCTCCTGACGTCGTTGCTTAGTCAGTCACGTAGCGCTGCTACGCTCCTTCCTGCGC
>CAZWVC010000005.1:0-39680 GCA_964637245.1 uncultured Desulfocapsaceae bacterium | reverse complement strand
TTATCGTCAACATCAAATTCGCATAAAGGTTGCACGTATCTTTAATACTTATGGTCCCAATATGCATCCTAATGATGGCAGGGTTGTCTCTAACTTTATCATGCAGGCATTACAAAATAAACCAATCACAATATATGGTGATGGAAATCAATCAAGATCATTTTGCTATGTAGATGATCTAATTGAGGTATTTGTACGTTTTATGGATAGCCAAGATAGTTTGATAGGACCTGTCAATGTAGGCAACCCGGGTGAATTTACTATCAAAGAACTGTCTGAGAAAATACTTGATTTAACGGGTTCTTCGTCAAAGCTTGAATATAAGCCGCTGCCTAATGATGACCCCATTCAACGCAAACCTGATATTAGTCTTGCCAAAAAAGAACTCGATTGGGAACCAACAATAAAATTAAATGAAGGGCTGATGAAAACCATCTCATATTTTGAGGAATTGCTCAGCTCCTGATTCTCCAGGGTTTGCTTCATTCGCAAAAATAGCTTAATGAAAATAGTAGCTGATGTCAGTGTAATAGGGTTAGCTGAGCTCTTTGAGACTGCAAGGACTGGTATTTATAGAGTTATCAGTAGTTTGTCTGAAGAATTGTCAGGCAGGAGAGAGTTGGATATACACTTCAGTTCCTTGTCTTCGATAGAGGTAAACAGGCTTACTGACAGATATTTCAGAAAGCTAAATTATGGTAATAAAATATTTCCCAAAAGTTCCTTGGAAAATAAAATAGTTAGCTTAGCCACCCAAAGAAGTGATAAAAAGATTGAAAAGCTACTTAATAAAGTTCTGTCACGTTTGTATAGGATGTCTCATACTCGGAGGCTTGATAGAGAGACAGATATTTTTCATTCTATGTACTCTGCACTTCCCCCATTACAAGACAGCCGGAAGACAATAAAGATAATGACTATCTATGATTTGATACCAATCATTCATCCAGAATATTTTGAGGATGGTTTTACCGATGAATTCAAACACATAGTTGGATCATTTTCACCAGAAAGAGACTATGTCTTTACTATTTCAGAGTCAACGAAAAGAGATATCTGTTCCCACTATGATATGGAGGAAGAGCGAGTTTTTGTGACACCATTAGCAGCTTCTACAAAGTTATATTTTCCAGTTAAAAGCAGTGAAAAAATAGCCGAAGTAAAACGCCAATTTGATATTCCCGAAGGACGCTACTTCCTTACTTTGGCAACCGTTGAAAAAAGAAAGAATTTGGCTACTTCTATCAATTGTTTTCGCAGAATTCTGGATGAACCGGATTGCGATGACCTCTTCTTTGTGCTGGTTGGTACCAAAGGTTGGAAAGTGCAGGAACTTTTGAATGAAATTGAAAATGATCCAAGGCTGCAGAAAAGAGTAATATTCACGGGATTTATTCCTGATAATTATTTAAGTCCTCTGTACAGTGGTGCAGTAGCATTTATTTATCCATCACTTTATGAGGGGTTTGGCCTACCCCCACTTGAAGCTATGCAGTGTGGAGTACCGGTTATTACTTCAAATACCAGCTCATTGCCCGAGGTGGTAGGTGAGGCTGGCATTTTAGCAAATCCTCTCGACACAGACCGTATATGTCAGGCAATGCTCACGCTGCTCAAAGATGATCAAACAAGAGACATGTATATTCAAAAAGGTATTCAACGAGCTGCTGCCTTTACTTGGCAACGCTGTGCCGATGAGACTATTTCTGGTTATCACAAAGCCTGGGAAGGACGATAGGGTTCGGGGGCGAATATATGCGCGTATATTTTGATTACCAGATATTTGCTCTACAAAAGTTTGGGGGTATATCACGGTATTTCATCGAACTTGCAGAAAAACTGAAAGACATATCAAAAGATATACAAACTACAATTGTTGCGCCACTCTATGTAAATAAATATCTCCAGACCTGCTCAGCCCCAACCTGGGGGCAAAAGGTAATCGAATTTCCAGGAAAGCATCATATTTTACCAATTATCAATCGGTTATCCAGTAGTTATTACCTCAATAAGGTGCAACCTCATATAATCCATGAAACTTACTATACAGATAAACCTTTACGTGTGAATGTTCCACGTATCTTAACAGTTTATGATATGATTCATGAACGATTCCCACAATATTTCACTGGTGTTGATCTAAAAATCCCTTCACTGAAAGCCAATGCGGTTAAGAGAGCTGATCATATAATTGCCATATCAAACGCAACACGCAATGACCTTATTACCTTACTAAGAGTTCCAGAAAAAAAAATCTCGGTAATTCCATTAGCCTCATCTTTTAATCTTAACGAACCAAAGATGAACAATAGAATACATTCTCGCCCATATCTTCTTTATGTTGGACTGAGAGGCGGAGTTAAAAACTTTTCGATATTGCTCAAAGCTTATTCTCAATCTTCGCGACTCCGTAGCCGATTTGACCTAATATGTGTAGGTGGTGGCCAGTTTTCTTCATCTGAAAAGAATATCATAATTGATGCAGGGCTTGAAAAGTCCCTGTATCATTACAGTGCAGATGATGGGGAACTTACCTCACTTTATGGTAATGCCACAGTATTTATTTACCCATCTCTTTATGAAGGGTTTGGTCTTCCCTTGCTTGAAGCAATGAGGTGTGGTTGTCCTATTGTCTGCAGTAAAACGAGTTCCATGCCTGAAATAGCTGGTGATGCGGCAGCATATTTTGATCCAGAAGATGGAGATGCATTGTGTCACACATTGGAGCAGGTTACTGACTCTCTTAAGATTCAACAAACATTGCGCAGGCAAGGGCATGAAAGACAGAAATTGTTCACATGGGAAAAATGTGTTGGAGAGACCGCAAAGCTATATGATAGTTTACTCTAATTTTCATGGATAACGTGACTCAGACAACATATAATCTGCCACTGGTCTCCATAATCACAGTAGTCCTAAATGGTGAAAAGGGTATCCGGCAATCGATAGAAAGTGTAATAAATCAGAGTTATCCCAATATTGAATACATCCTGATTGATGGTGGGTCTACTGATAGAACAATAGACATTATCAAAGAGTACACTAATCATATTTCTTCTTGGAAGAGTGAAGCGGATGATGGCATAAGTGATGCTTTTAATAAAGGAATCAGAGACGCTCAGGGTGATATTGTCGGGTTGTTGAATGCAGGTGACTGGTATGAACCTAATACGGTACAGTGTGTTGTAGAGGCTTTTTCTCAGTCAACTAGCATTGATATTGTTTGTGGTGCGTTGCAGTTCTGGAAAGAGGACAGCCGTCAATATTTATGTCAATCCGTTCCCGATCTTCTGGAGAGTGATATGAGCATAACTCATCCAACCTGTTTTCTACGAAAGGCATTATATCTAGCTAATGGTATGTTTTCAGCTAACTATAAGTACGCGATGGATTATGAACTCCTCCTGCGGATGAAGTGTAGTGGAGCCGTTTTCCACGCTTTAAATGACACCCTTGCCAACATGCAGCATGATGGTCTCTCTGAGATGAATTGGAGAGAGGCGCTACGTGAAACCCAGCGAGCTCGAAGAGAGATATTACAAAATTCATTTTACGCAAAATCAGCATACTATTGTTTTCTCTACTCTAAACGACGTATCCGTGTACTATTAGAACACTTGAAATTGGAGGCTCTCATAAAATTATACAGGGAGCGATTTGCTCTGGTGAAAAAGACTAAATAACATTCACAGTAAAAAAATTATACCTTTGGAAAAATCAGATCAATCTCTTTCTATACTGATTCCCGTGTTTAATTGGGATATCTCTAAATTAGTTCAAAGACTTCATAATCAGTCTCTTGGGCTAATGGAAAAGTTTGAGATAGAAATAATTGTTTTAGAAGATGGTTCAACAGAAAAAAATGATAACGCTGCTGCCATTGAAAACCTGCCATTGGTAACGTATGAGTATTTTCCTGTAAATAGAGGAAGAGCAACACTACGAAATTTGCTACTGGAGCGTGCAAAGGGCGAGTATATTTTATTTATCGATGCAGATATGCTTCCCGATGATGATCGTTTTTTGCAACGCTATCTTGATAAGATAAAAGCCGGACATGATATAATCTGTGGGGGGATCAGTTACAACCTCATTTCACAAGTAGAGAACAACTGCTCATTTTATCTCTATAAAAGTGAGAAGACAGAAGCTGTTCGTGCAACGCTCAGGAATAAGTCACCGTGGAGATATCTTTTCACCTCAAATATATTGATTCGACGAAGAATTGCTGAATCGATAAAATTTGATTCGAGATTCACGGCATACGGTTTCGAAGATATTGATTGGGCAATTCGCTTGGCTAGATCGTATTCTATAGATCATATCGACAACACCTGTTCACACATGGGCTTGATGTCTAAAGAACAAACTTTTTCAAGAATGCGTGAATCAATAAAGAATTACGTTCTGCTTGTATCACTGCATCCGGAAGAAACGAAGCATAACTCAATAGTTGTTCATGCAAAGCATCTCAGTTTGCTGCCAAACAGTATATTACAGATGTTAGACCTACTGCTGGAAAAACTTTTTTTTGCTATTGGCAATAACCCGATATCACTGCTCCTCTTTCAGCTTAACAAATTGGTTATTTTTACCAAAACTTTTAAAGCCAATAAAATATCCTAGTCGATTACATAGAGGAAAGTTATTTGTTGGAAATAGAGAGTTACGGACTGCAAATCACATGTACTCTTTGTGCCAATACTGACAATTTCTCATTTTCTTCTTTCAAAAACAATTGATTTGCCCTATATACACTACTTTCTAACAATTCTATCCATATCTTCGGATAGGATCCGTAAAGAAGTGGAGAACTCATAACCCAACGAATATCCGATATGGTTGAGACAGTAAGCCCAAAAATTTCAATTTTGATTCCAACTAAAAATGGTGCGCAAACAATTAATGAAGTTCTTGCCTCTTTGTCTATACAATCTATAGAGTTTGGTGAAATTGTTATCGCTGATTCTGGATCTGAGGACGAGACTGTAGATATTGCAAAAAGCTATGGCGTTAAACTGATAGATATCGATCCTTTAACATTTGATCACGGTGGAACTAGAACTGAATTATGCAATCTCTCACAAGGCGAGATATTGGTTTTTCTCACTCAAGATGCAATTTTGAAAAGACGGGATTCTGTTGAGAAACTGGTTCGGCCTCTAATACTGGATAAGAAGGTAGCAGCTTGTTATGGGCGTCAGCTTCCCAATTATAATGCTGATCATTTTGCTCAAAGCCTTAGAGAGTTTAACTATCCAGAGAATGCTGCCATATACAACTACACAGATAGGGAGGAATTCGGAATAAAAACTATTTTTACATCTAATTCCTTTGCTTGCTATAGAAAATCTGCCCTGGCTGAGATTGGCTACTTCAAGGATGGCTTGATTTTTGGAGAGGATACGGTTGCAGTTGGCAGGTTACTTCTCAAAGGGTATAAGAATGTGTATGCTGCAGATGCACTGGTTTATCACTCGCACAATAATAAGTTGAGTGATGAATTTAAAAGATATTTTGATATTGGGGTGCTTCACGCTAAAGAAAATTGGTTACTAGAAGAATATGGTAATACTACAGTTCAAAGTAAAAAGTATCTCATCCATGAACTTAAAGACATACATATGGGTAAGAAGTATGGGCTATTATTTGAATTATTACTTCGAATTACTTTGAAATATTGCGGTTATAGAATAGGTAGGTATTATAGAAGACTACCGAAGAAAATAATACTAGCATGTAGTATGCATAGAAACTGGTGGCTAAAGCATACGCAAATATAATTGAAATAGCAAAAATAAACTTACTTTTATGATGTCAATTAATCTGCGAGAGCAGAGTTCAGTGGTTGCCAGGCTACTTCACATAATCGATTGTTTTATCGTGATAGCTTACCTATGGTTATTGGTGAGTTGGTATAGAGTACCATGGAGTTTCTATTATTCTCGTTTAGCCATTTTTACATTTCTTCTTTGCTTGGTGTCATTCCAATCTTTTCAGCTATACAGGTCGTGGAGAGGGTGGAAGTTTTATTCTGAATTCATTGTTATTCTGAAGGCCTGGGGAGCTGTAATAGGGCCAATTCTTTTTTACTTCTTCATTTTCAAAATTTCGATAGCTTACTCACGTGTAGTCTTTCTGATTTGGTCATTCACCACACCTTTTTTAATCTTCGCACTCCATGTAATTTTTAGAAAATTGCTGAGATACTTTCGTTCAAAGGGGAAGAATGTACGACGTGCTGTTGTTGCGGGCGCCGGTGATCTTGGCAAAAATTTGGTAAAAGAGATTGAATCGATTCCCTGGGCTGGCATAGAAATACTCGGTTTCTTTGATGATAAAGTTGCTGAAGACAAGAAAGAAGAGATGGGTAAACCGATCTTTGGTGACATCGCAATGTTGCCGACATTCCTTAAGGAGCATTCTATTGACTATGTCTATATAGCCTTACCTATGCGGGCAGAGCGGAAGATATTTTCCATACTGCGGGAATGCAGATCTTTAGGAGCACGAATATATTTATTACCGGACCTTTATGTTTTCGGGATACATCATGCCGAGGTGCAATCCCTTGGCAAGATGCTGCTTCTTAATTTCAACCCTCACACTGAATGGAAACGCAGCTTTGATGTTTTATTTTCTATTTTGGCACTGATAGTGACATTGCCAATCACCCTTACAATTGGCATGCTGATTAAACTAAACGATGGTGGACCAGTTTTCTACAAGCAGAGAAGAATTACCTCAGCGGGTAAAGAGTTCAGCTGCTATAAGTTCAGAAGTATGTGTGTAGGAGCTGACAAGAAACTCGAAAATATTCTCACCGAAAATGCAGAACTTAAGGATGAGTGGGAGAAAAAATTCAAACTAAAAAATGATCCAAGGGTAACAAAAATTGGTAAATTTATTAGACGAACCAGCTTAGATGAAATTCCACAGTTTTTCAATGTAATCCGCGGCGATATGAGTGTAGTCGGTGCTCGACCAATTGTAGGACATGAGTTAAACAATTTTTATAAAGAGAGTGCTGGTCGATATTGTTCTATGAAGCCAGGCATAACTGGACCTTGGCAGGTTGGAAAGAGATCAGATATAGTTGATTATAACGATAGAGTGAAATTAGATGACTGGTATATTCTTAATTATTCACTATGGACTGATATCAAAATTATCATTAAAACTGTCGTTATAATGTTTAAAGGTAATGGGAGTTATTAACCACTTAATATAATGATTATTATTGCTGGTTTAGCATTGAGATCATTCTGGTAATGGTTAATATATTCTAATAGAAATTAGATAAAGTGTTCTTTTATACTTAGGAGTTAAATTATGCAGGAAAATGCGCTTCAAATAAGTCTGGAAGAGGCGAAACAAGATGCAGCGTCAATTTTTTTAGCAAAAGTTTTTAAGTGGATGTCCATAGGTCTTGCGGTTACAGGTATCATTGCCTATCTGACTGCCCAGACAGGACTGGCGTATACCATAGCAGGAAGTCCTTTGTTCTTCATATTAATAATTGCAGAACTAGGACTTGTTTTTTATTTATCAGCGAGAATTAATAAACTTCAGGCTGGAACAGCATCATCACTATTTTACCTTTATTCTGTTCTGAATGGTCTCACCCTGTCGGTAATATTTCTGGCATACACAAAATCATCTATCGCCGGTACCTTTTTTATTACTGCAGGTATGTTTGGAGCAATGGCTATATATGGCATGGTGACCAAACGGGATCTCTCAGGCTTTGGTTCTTTCCTGTTTATGGGATTGATAGGTATAATAATCGCTTCAATTGTGAACATTTTTCTACAGAGTTCTAGTTTATACTGGGCCATTTCATTGATTGGAGTTTTTGTCTTCACCGGTTTGACGGCCTATGACGTTCAGAAAATTAAAAAAATGGGAGAGCAAGGGATCCTCGATCAGGGTCATGAGGCAATCCAAAAAGGTTCCATAATGGGGGCTTTGGCACTCTATCTTGATTTTATCAACCTCTTTCTCATGCTTCTGCGCTTTTTTGGTGGTAGCAGAGACTAGAGATTTCATGTGACTAGATTAAAGGCATGTTCTTTCGAGAACATGCCTTTTTTATATCACAATCCAAATCGGAGATTCTATATGTCAGCAACTCTGGCAGGCAAAAAAATAGTTGTTGGAGTTACCGGGAGCATAGCAGCGTTTAAAGTAGTAGGCTGGGTAAGTGGTCTCACCAAAGAGGAAGCCAGAGTATCTGTAATAATGACAGATTCAGCCCAGAAATTTATTGCACCTCTCTCTTTTGCAGCCTTAACAGGTGAACTTCCCTATGTCTCGATGTTTGATGACACTTCAAAATCTGCCATGGCACATATCGAGCTAGCTCAGGAAGCGACATTGTTTCTTATTGCCCCGGCGACAGCGCAAACTATTGCACGATTGGCCTATGGTATGGCCGATGATTTGCTCAGTGCTACTGTCTTAGCAACTCGCGCACCTGTGATTATTTGCCCTGCGATGAATTCCCAAATGTATTTACACCCAGCTACCCAGGATAACATCCGTAAATTAAAAGAGTTGGGATACATAATTATGGATCCTGATTCAGGATTAATGGCATGCAAGGATGAAGGACCAGGAAGGCTGGTAGAATGGGATGATGTTAATGAGATAATGGTAAAAGTATTAACAGAAAATGTGTTGGCTGGAAAAAAAATCCTTATTACTGCTGGTCCTACCCGTGAAACAATTGATCCTGCACGCTTTATCAGTAATAGATCTTCCGGAAAGATGGGATATGCTCTTGCGCGGGAGGCATTTCGTAGAGGAGCCGAAGTAACTCTCATCAGCGGTCCCACAGCACTTGGCTGTCCTCACGGCGTACGTCGCATAGAGGTTATATCGGCACAGGAGATGTGCGAAGCTGTTAATAAAGAGCTTGAACAATCCAATATTGTGATAAAATCAGCAGCTGTAAGTGATTTTAGACCTACAAAGAGTCATGATAAAAAAATTAAAAAGGACAAAGCTGAATTAGCTATTTCGCTAGTAAGCAACCCTGACATTCTTCAAGAGATTGGTAAGAATCGTAAAGATTCACAGATTATAGTCGGGTTTGCTGCAGAAAGTGACAATATTTTAAGGGAAGGGCAAAAGAAGCTAAAAAAGAAAAATCTTGATCTGATAGCTATAAATGATATCAGTCAGACCAATAGCGGTTTTGCAGTTGATACGAATAAGGTAACTCTAGTTGACAAGGCTGGTATTACTGAATTACCACTCACCTCAAAAGAGCAGACAGCCGACCTGGTATGGGACCATATTTGTCAGAAATTGATGCTACAAAAAGAACTTCTCAGTCAGTAAAAATCCGAGGACGTGAAAACCAACGAGCGGTCGATTCTTAAAGTAACATGTTATGGCCATCTTGTGAGTCATTTCAACATGTTAGTTTTTCCTGCTGTTCTGCTGCCACTTTCAGTAAAATTTCAGTTGTCCATGACTGACACCTTAGCCTTGTCTTTCTGGATGTATCTGCTTTTTGGTATCTCAGCATTGCCTTGGGGAATTGCTGCTGATGCTTTTGGTGCTAGAAATTTATTAACTGTTTTCCATGTTGGTGCAGGAGTATGCTGTATAGCAGCAGCAACAGTGGTTGATGATCCTCTTGTTTTCAGCATAGCTCTGGCTGGCATTGGTCTTTTCTCAGGGATTTATCATCCTGTTGGTTTAGGTTGGATTGCCCATGACATAAAGAATACCAGTATAGGCATGGCTTATAATGGTATGTTTGGCAATCTCGGTTTAGCAATTGCTCCAATTTTTGCTGGTTTGCTTAATTTTTTCTATGGTGTAGAAGCTGTCTATTTCTTTGCTGGGTTAGTTAATTTTCTAGGTGTCATACTGATAATTGGCAATCGGCAAATTTCCACCCAGCGATCATTAACCAAGAAAGAAACTAGTAAATCCCATTCATATTTACCGTTCATTATCCTTTTAGTTGCGATGATGCTGGGAGGGGTCGTGTACCGCGGAACATCCGTATCCTTACCTGCATATTTTGAATTAAAAAATGGTCAGCTTTTTCAAACACTGGACCAACTTTTTGGAGGTATTGGTACGGAGAATGTTGTTGCGACAATTATCACCTCAACTATTTATCTTCTTGGCATGGTTGGCCAATTTATTGGAGGTAAAGTGGGTGAAAGGTTTGATTTACGTTATGGGTATCTAGTGTTTCACGCAATTACGGTACCTGCAGCGCTAGCAATGGCCCTAACAGCAAACATTCCCTTAATTGTATTTGCAATGATCCATTCTTTTTTCTTGCTTGGGATGCAACCAATAGAAAATACGATTGTTTCGCGACTGGCTCCACCAAATGTAATGAGTTCTGCCTATGGAATGAAATTTATTCTAACCTTTGGAGTTGGTGCCATAGGTGTAAAGGTCATAGAGATTGTTAAGGTGCAATTTGGCCTTTCTGGGATTTTTTTCTCACTTGCCATTATCTCTGGCATATTGGTGGGTGTTATTCTTCTACTCACTGCTAAAACCCAACCTTTAAGGGGGCTAAATACTCCTGCAAACTCATTGGAATTTTATAGGAGCTGAATTAAATGGCGATGATAGGCGACAGCATCTTTTATATTTTTTCTTGGAGCCGCAAGGACAGTTCGAATTAAGTGATATTTTGTCTCTGGTTATTTTCAGTTGGCCTTGCTGGTAAAACCACAGTCCCTTTTTATTTACAAATGTACTTTTCTCTCTCATCTGAATGAGAATATCTTCACATATTGAGGTTGCACAATAGTTTACGTAACCAGTGTTTTCATCACCTACTTTTAGTTCGCTCTTGGTAATTACCAGGTGAAGCCATTGCACATTGTTTTCAAAGGTTATCGATTCAGGTCGATAAGAAATATCCCAGGATTGAAGGATGTATTCACTTTTCTGGAGTACATATGCTGTGTAGCGGGATCTCATCAGTTCTTCTGGGGTTTTTGCAAGCGTTTGATTTTGAATAACTGGTGCGCAGCAACTTTCTATGGGTATTCCGCTACAGCAGGGACAATTATTGGATGAGGTGTTATTTAATGGAAATGTTTTTGCCTTCTTCTTCATATTTAGCTGCTATGCTGAGATCCTTGGATTGAAGTTTTTTAAGTGAGCAAACCAGGTATAATTAATTGGAGATTACAAACAAGATCTCCTGATTCTTGTCATGTACTCTATTATTGAGTAACTATCTTTACAAGTTTTGTTCATTACATGACAGGTTTGTATAAATCTCGTGTTTCTATTTCATAGAAGCTAATTATAAAACTACCATGTACTTGTTCTTCGTGAATTTTCAATGATTCATCAATAATGTGTACCATACCAATAGATGGAAAATAGTTTTCCAGCCAGGCCACATAGCCTATTCGGGTTATGCATCAGCTCAAATGGCGGTGGAGCAAATTAAATTGCAGAACCGGAATGATTTGCCACAAATTGAAAGAAATTTTAATAGATTATGCAGTTGAAACCTGCAACTTTCATAATTCATGGCTTCTGCAAAATGACCTAACTTCCATAAGTTTAATTGATTATTTTTTATTATTATCAAAAGGATATGTGAATTATAAATGTCGTCAGTATCTTTGCAGAAATTATCCTAATACAACACTTCTTTTGCAGGCGAAAGAGAATATGAGATTAGGGATATAGCATAAGTTGGGTGATGGATTTTGTAGAATACCTCAATCAGGAGTTGAAAGAGAAGAAAGAGATATGAAACGTATCCTTGTAGTTGAACCATACTATGGTGGTTCGCATAAACAGTTTCTTAAAGGTTTACAAAGACATATTAAAGAAGAGTTTGTATTTCTAACCCTGCCAGCACGAAAATGGAAGATGCGTATGCAGCTATCTGCACCATGGTTCGCAAGCTGTATCAAAATAATGCCAAATAAGCATTTTGATAGAGTATTGTGTTCTACATTTGTAGATGTGGCAGTCCTCAAAGCGTTATTAACCCCGCTCAAAAATTGGAATAGTGAGTGTGAGTTCTGTACTTACTTTCATGAAAACCAGTTTGCATATCCGCTTCAGCATAATGATCAATCAACACATCAATTCACGGCTATAAATTTCACCACAGCTATGGTGTCAGATAGACTGGCCTTTAATTCAAATTACAACTTGAACAGTTTTTTAGAGAATTGCTCAAAGTATGTTAAAAAGGCTGCTGATATTGATATACGAAATTATTTAGAGGAGATTGAGAAGAAATCAGTAGTTATTTATCCGGGAATTGATTTTGAAGAGTTTTTATCTCATAAAAGAGTATCGAATAAAACTCCTGTCATCATCTGGAATCATCGCTGGGAGCATGATAAAAATCCTGAAGATTTTTTTTCTACAATAGCAGAGCTAATCGTCAAAGGATACGATTTTAAAATAACAGTGTTAGGTGAATCTTTTAGAGATGTTCCACAGATATTTGCTGATGCACAAAAGGAGTTTTCTCATAATATTGAGCATTTTGGTTATGCAGAATCACGGGATGAGTATATAGCGAGATTAAAACAGGGAGATATTGTAGTTTCAACAGCTAAACATGAATTTTTTGGTATCTCTATCTTGGAGGCGATTCATGCCGGTTGCCACCCTGTCGTACCTAATCGGTTATCTTATCCAGAACTTTATCCCGGAAAATATATTTATAGAGAAGGTGCACTTACGCAGAAACTTGCAGGAATCTTGGATGATTTAAAAGATGGAAAGTTGGAATTTCCTACTATCAAGACCGACAGGTTTAGTTGGCTGAACTTGCTCCCTCAATATCAAAATTGGTTATTAGGAGACAAGAATTGGAATACCCTCGTCGGTTCAAAATGATGAGATGATTTTCAATTATCTGTTAATTTACAATGCTATAAAATTAGGAGAAATGAAAAATGGATGAAAATATAGTCCTCATTGGTTTTATGGGAGTGGGTAAAGGTCAGGTAGGACGAGCCCTTTCATCCTCAACCTCTATGTTTGTTGTGGACTGCGATGACTTGATTGAAAGCTTGACCAATTTAAAAGTTAAAAAAATCTTTGCTCAATTTGGAGAACAAGAATTCAGAAAATTGGAGAAACGTACTGCAGATTGGCTGAGAAAAAATGTTAGAAATACTATAATTTCAACAGGTGGGGGATTTGTTAACGTAAAAAAACTTAAAAATATTGGGAAGATAGTATACTTGCACGCATCTTTTGAATACATTTTGGAGAGAATTCATGCTCATCCAAATGCACAGAAAAAGATAAAGAAAAGACCCTTGTTACAGGATTTGACTAAGGCGCAAGAGCTTTATTTAACTAGACTGCCAAGCTATCGCAAGGCTGCAGATATTGAGATCGACGTTAGCAATAAAGATAACCCCCAGATCGTAAATGAGATATCTCGGCTACTTGGCTTAAAAGTGCAGGCTTCAAGCTAACGAGGCATGGACTTAGCAAAATCGAGCATACGTTGAATCGGTATCTTAGCTAGTGTTGCCAGCTCGGGGGAGACCATCACTTCATTAGTTCCAGATTTAAGAACATCTTCTAGATTGTGAAGAGAATTCATCCCCATCCAAGGACAATGAGCACAACTCTGACAAGTAGCTCCTTCCCCAGCAGTTGGAGCTTCGATTAATATCTTGTTGGGTGCAAGTTTACGCATTTTATTAAAAATTCCAGCATCAGTTGCCACAACAAACTCTTTATTCGGCATATTAACTACGGCATTAATCAATGCTGTAGTCGAACCAACAACATCCGCCTGCTCAATGACATTTTCTGGAGATTCTGGATGGACAAGTATTGCTGCGTCGGGGTGAAGCTTTCTAACCCTCTGTAGGGCAATGGCCTTAAATTCTTCATGAACTACGCAGGAACCAGGCCAGAAGATCATATTGGCATCGGTTGATCTCTGGACATATCTCCCTAAATGTTTGTCAGGAGCCCAGAGTATTTTTTCACCTTTTTGAGCCAGGTGCTCAACTATATTAAGAGCAATTCCAGAAGTAACCACCCAATCGGATCGGGCTTTTACTTCGGCGCTGGTATTGGCATATACGACAACTGTGCAATCTGAATGTTGATCACAAAAAGCTGAGAAGACATCAATAGGGCAGCCTTCATCAAGGGAACAAGTAGCACCCAAATCGGGCATAAGCACTCTTTTTTCATTATTGAGTATCTTTGCCGTTTCCCCCATAAAACGTACACCTGCAACAACCAGAGTTTCAGCTTTACTCTCGGTGCCGAAACGTGCCATTTCAAGGGAGTCAGCAACACATCCGCCAGTTTCCTCTGCGAGATCCTGGATACGACCATCGGTGTAATAGTGAGCAACAAGAACAGCGTTTTGCTCAATAAGCATCCTCTTTATATTGCTTTTTATTACATTTTCTTCTTCTGCAGAGATTTCAGGCCAGACCGGGTGATCAGGCACGGTAACAACCGGAATATTAACGTTGATCTTGCTCATAATTTTACCCTTTTATACAAGGATGATCTGGGACTGATTTGTAGTTAGATCTCAACCTCTTGGTTTTAACTATGTTGATAAAAATATATGTATGATGAGTATATAACGATTAATCTGGCACGCAACTATTTTTATATGGAGGGGAACTTCAGAGAAACTAGGACATCGATTTTACAGAATTCGAATGATTATTGAGTTAAGAAAATGCAATGATGATAGCGGTATTTTAAGTATCAGAAGGAAAGGGACACCTCAACAGGTATCCCTTTCTTGGTAGTGCAGAAAAAAATAACTTACAGCAGGTCAGCAATAGCCGCTTTTTCATCAAGTAATTCTTGTTCGGTGAGCTTCATTCTTTCTTTACTGAAATCGCTTACACTAAGACCACCAACCTCTTTCCACTCGCCATTCTCACAAACGATAGGAAAAGAATAAATAATATCCTGGTCAATACCATAACTGTTACCACTGCTATACACGCCCATGCTTACCCACTTTCCATTACTGCCGAGAATCCAGTCACGCATGTGATCTACAGCTGCAGATGCAGCAGATGCAGCACTTGATGCTCCCCGTGCTTTAATAATAGCAGCACCACGTTGTTGAACCACAGGAATAAAGGTGTTTACATTCCAATCTTCATCAACGAGATCTTTGACTGGCTTGCCCTCAAGATCTGCATAACTGATATCCGGATATTGAGTCGCAGAGTGATTACCCCAGACAACCATTTTACCAATTTTGGATGAGTGATTATTTGTCTTTTCAGCAATTTGGGAAAGTGATCTATTGTGATCTAATCGCATCATTGCAGTGACATTCTTAGGATTAAGATTAGGAGCATTCTTAAGAGTGATAAGAGCATTAGTGTTGGCAGGGTTGCCAACAACCAGCACTTTAACATCAGGATTAGCATTATTATTTAACGCTTTTCCTTGAGCAGAAAATATTTTAGCGTTGGCTGTCAATAAATCAGAACGTTCCATACCTGGACCTCGCGGACGAGCACCTACCAGAATAGCATAATCAGTATCCTTAAATGCTACATTGGGATCATCTGTAGATTCAACACCAGCAACTAGCGGGAAGGCGCAATCATGTAATTCCATAACTACACCTTTCAAGGCATCCATTGCGGGAGGTATTTCCAATAATTGAAGGATAACAGGCTGATCTGGGCCTAACATGCTGCCACTAGCAATTCGAAAAATTATTGAATAACTAATTTGCCCTGCTGCTCCTGTAATTGCCACACGTACGGGATCTTTCATCATCATTCTCCAATGTTTGAGTTGGTTATATAGTGTAAGTCCGGTAATAACAGCTTTAAATCGATCGACTTATCCTTTGCAATGCCGTGTAAACTCAATTTGCTGATACAGTAACGCTGTTGGATAGACCGCGAGATGGATAAACTTAATATTTGAGAAAAAAAAAAGCTACCTTAATGTAAAACCAATAGCTTTAGATTGATGGGTGTGAAAAGTTGATATTTCAGTATGTAAACGTAGGTAATAGCTCTAACAAAAATGGTATGCTGGTCAGACGAATTTGGGTGTAGCTAAGTACCAGTATTATTAAGAAGACAGTACTGCAGGAGGTTTGTTTTTCATACCAATAATAATTATTCAAAAAGAAACTGCCAATAGTACAAGAAGATTAGAAGTACAGGCGATAAGACATCAATAATGCGAAAACAAATATTGAATTATTTTTATGGTAAATCATTTTAGCTAAATTAATACATCAAGAAAGATACAGGGCGTTAGTTATACAATTTTAACTCTTGAACTTAGGTAGATTTGCCCAAGACCAACCTTTGGCCATTTGCAGAAGAGAAAAAGGATTCGCTAAAAGACAACTACGGGAAATATGTGTGGGTGAGTTGTAGCGGTATTTGGAATAGTTGACAGTTAGTTCCGCCAACTCTATGAGAGGCGTTATATCTTGACTAAATCCTGTTACACTTTTGTAACTGTTCCTGGTGGAGATTCAATTGGGTGGAAATTTGTCAAGTACAGCAGTAACCATTTCATCGACCTGAGTTTTAATTTTCTCTGGGGTTGCGTAGATGGATACTATGTCGGTACCACCCCCGCGCCAGATCAGTTTTCCGGTTGCTGCATCGCGCATATCGATAAATAGAATACCTTGATCAAATTCAGATATATCTGTGCATGTTTTGGCCCCTACACCACCATACCTGTTGTAGGATCCAAAACTGAACCCTACTTGCTTGTTGATATTCAGCAAGTCCATTTTGGGTCTTATAGAGTAGTTAAATGAGATGAGAAGATCTGTTTTTCCGTTATCTGCTTGAAGCTTGAAACCCTTTTCCTGCATTCTATCAGTAATAATCCCATAAAATCGATTATTCAGTATTTCATTATCATACCGGGGATCAGTCTTGCGTTCAGGATCCTTTTCAACCAGGGAAAATTGAGAATATTGAGAAAAAGAGGTTGAAAGATCATAATCCTGGCTTACCATGACTGATGAGCAGGATGTAGCTAAAAATAATAAAGCTATAAGGGTAATAATGTTTTTGCAGTGCTTCATAAGGTGCCCATTAAGATTTGAATGAGTTGCAGTCTGCTGGCTCTTCTCTACATAGTCTCGTTATTATAGCAGATAGATCTTTAAAAAGCCTTATTTTTCGACTACTTCATCCTTTTTTTATACGCTGAAATAAAGCCTGACAGATTACATTCAGATCTGATATGGGCTTCAAAAAAATATCTTCTTGTGAAAAACCACGTTTTTTTAAAGATTTAGGGAGTTGATAGTCTGCTGAACCAGTATGAATGATAAAACTTGACTTACTGCCAGACTCGATGGCTTCAAGGATGACATCATCACCATCCTTCCCCGGTAATCGCACATCCACAATAACAGCATCAAATGCCTCTGCCTTGATCATGGCAAGCGCATCCTCACCCGATGATGTTCCCTGAACGGAAAATCCTTCATCTTCGAGAAAAGCCGTCAGACTAAAAAGAAGGCCAGGCTCATCATCGACAATGAGTATTTTGGGTGACTTAATTTGCATACAGACTGCTTTACCAATTGAACAGGGATTAAAGTTCTTCATCTAATTAATGTAGTACTATACTATCGGATAAAAAGTCCAGATTAATTAGAGTTTCCTTTCGATTTGGATGACTTTGCTAATTTTCTATAGGAGTCTTGCTTTCCTTTTCTTTTTGTGCTGGAGTGTTAGTGTAATAGTATGATTTAAAAAGGATTGAGTAACCATTAACTACTGATGTAAAGGAGAATTAATGCAGGAGGTCACCAAATCTCACAAGGCGAGGGTAGCCATAAGAACGTTTAAAGTCCTTGCAGACGCTTTGACTATTAGGGGCTACTACAAACCTTCGGGTAAAACAGGGCTGAAACTTGCAGAGGCACTCAAGCTCTTTAGTCCTGAAATCTATGGTTCGATGAGCGATTCTCGGATTGTCGAGCTAAATGGTTTGGAATATGTAATTGATCGGATGCCCAGAGGAATTGAAAAATGCAATCGTATAATACTAACTGGCCAGGAAGATTTTCAAAGCACCTCATTTGAGAAAGTAATTCCCCTGAAACGTAGACGGGTCAGCTACGTCGTTTCCGATAAGGAAATTTGTTTTGTAATAACCCGTGGATTAACAGAGATTTACGATATACTGACACATATAACCTTTCTCAATGTAGAAGCCCATAAAATATATGAGCAGGTAAGTGATAAGGAAGGAAGGCCCATTATCGAGTGGCTGGACCTGGAAAAGACGGTACAGCAAGGCACAGATAGATTGAGTGGTGCTGATTTGGATCAGGCTATCTGGAATGTTTCGATAATCCTTGGTAGAACCTATAAGGAGACCAGGGAGGCTTATGAGACCATAGAGGCAAATCGACATGAAGGCCATCATAATAGTGGGTTTTTTCAAGTTATCTATAATTTAGGTCAACGCTTATTAAATGAATTCAGTTCTAAGGAAGATCAGCTGACAATTTATTTTACCCCTTCCCTTCGAGAGATGATAGGGCACCATAAATATGCTGCACGCTGGGCCGTTAACATAAAGGAAAGACTCTGTGAGCTAGATCTTCAAGATCGTCCAGTGCATTTAATCAGTGCAAATATGCATTCAATTAAAAACCTCATCTATGGTGCTGCAGCATTGCAGGAGCAAGGTCGAAAATTACCTCCTGATCTTTATGAAATGATTGGTTCGGTAAAGGATGATGTAGATATTATTGATGCGTATGCCAAAAAGAATGGTTTTACATTTATCAGTGACACCTCAGGTTCGAATATCAATGTCAATATAGTTGATACTGCAAAAGTTGACCTGAGTACACTTCGACCTGAAATAGAGGTGGATCGTGAATTTATAGAACGTGAAAAACCGGTAATTCTGGTAATGGATTATGCCTTTGGTACACAAGCTTTTGAAGTAATGGATGAGCTGCTCTGCCCATGCAGATTACAGAATACCACAGTAACATTACAGTTGGAATCAATATCAGTTATGGGTAAGGCGGGGATACTTCCAGGAAAAAAAGGTGATGTCATGCTTGCCACTGCTCATGTGATGGAGGGTACACCGCATAATTATATCGTTAATAATGATCTTGTTCGTGATGATTTTGATGATTCGGTTGATGTTTATTGTGGGCCGATGGTCACGGTGTTAGGGACTTCATTGCAGAATAAGGACGTACTTGAGCGATTCCACAGGTCTTCCTGGAAAGCGGTCGGGTTAGAAATGGAAGGAGCGCATTATCAGCGGGCGATAAATGCGGCAATTATCCAAGGACATATCCAATCCCAGATGAAAACCCGTTATGCATATTATGCTTCAGATAATCCATTAAAAAGTGGTCACACCTTAGCCTCTGGTTCGATGGGTGAAGAGGGAATTATTCCGACGTATATGATTACTAAAGTAATTCTCAATAAAATTTTGAAGCAAGCATCTGCGAAAGCATGAGAAAGCAAGTACTCGCAAAGGTCTCACCATGGCTGTTGGCTGCAGCCTGTGCTCTTCTTGCTCTGATTATTGGCGTGTTTGCCGTAAATAATTACCAGCGGGAAAAGAAACTCATGTCTGAGGCATTGCTGCAGCAGGGACTTACCATTGTTCGTTTTGTGATGTCAAGTTCCATCTCATCAATGCGTGGTAGCCTGAGAAATATCCAGGTTGCCATGTGGCAATGGACAGACCATGTGCAGATGGCCATTGATACCAGTGCTAGTCAACCAGGAATGGTGTCTCTTGGCTTACTGAATTCTGAGGGAATCATTCTCGCCTCAAAAGATCGGGCTATGAATGGTAACAAGGTTGACCAATCCACCCTTAAGTTTCTGGAAAGTCTTGATGTGAATAGTGGAATGGATGGCACTTATCGATTGAAGAAAGATAAACATAATATTCCTCAAGCTTTTCAAGTAGCTACCCTCTTTTTTCCATTTGGTCAAAGAAATTATATACCTCGATTACACGGACGTGGTTTGGGTAGTAGATCACCAGCTGATGATATGCGTATGCTCAGGGGAAGAGGCAACCGTAAGGCCTGGGAACAGTTTCAGGAATTGAGCAGTAAAAAATTCATTCTGCTTGTAGAACTTGATCTGAGTGATTTTAAGAAAGCTGTGCGCCGTCAGTTGATACAGATACTTTCGCTTTCTTTTGTCTTATTGCTGGTGGGCCTGGGAGGCTGGCTCTCTCTCTTGACTTTGCAAGGTTTGAAAGGTTCACAATCACGGCTCAAACAAATTAGGGAGTTTACCGACATCTTAGTGTCGTCTTTACCCGTTGGGCTCATTGCTACGGGTGAAGATGGCAAGGTACGCATAATTAATACAGCTGCTGAAGAAATGGTAGGTGTTGATTCAAAATCAGTATTAGGTAATGATCCATCCAAGATTTTACCCGTACAGATAGCAAGTGAGTTACAAAACCAAAGTGTTACCCCGGGCGATACCTATCAGAAAGAGATTAGCCTAAATGACTCGAAAAAACGTAATAGGTCTCTTTTAACAGTGGCATTACCGGTGGTTGACAGTGAGAAGAAATTTGCTGGTAACACACTTTTGATCCAAGATCTTAGCCAGATAAAAGATCTGCAAAAGGAACTTCGGAGAAACGAGCGTTTGGCTGCACTTGGCAAAATGGCAGCCGGTGTTGCACATGAATTGCGTAACCCGCTTAGCTCCATAAAAGGCTTGGCACTTCTCTTGAAATCAAAATTAAAAGTTGATGCCAGAGGTATTGAAACAGCTGATATTCTTGTCCAGGAAGTAGAGCGTTTAAACAGAAGTATTGGTGAGTTGCTTGATTACGCACGCCCCCAAAAGTTGCAGCTTGAGAAGATAGATATAGGTGAAATACTAAATAAATCCATGGCGTTAATCGCCGCAGATGTCGAATCTTCAGGAGTTGAATTAGATATAGACTGTAAAGAAAACTATTATGTGAATGGCGATAGAGATAAGTTAAACCAGGTCTTTCTAAATCTCTTTCTCAACTCCATTCAGGCCATGGAAGATGGTGGTTTGCTGAAGATCAAAACATTTACGCAAGGTATGCGAGTTATCTGCCAAATAGAAGATAGTGGTTGTGGTCTTGAGCAGGAATCAATCTCGAAGGTATTTGATCCTTATTTTACTACGAAAAGTGGAGGTACTGGGCTTGGATTGGCTATGAGCGCCAAAATTATTGAAGAACACAATGGCACAATCGAATTCAGAAGTGATATCAACCAGGGCACAACTGTTAAGGTTAACCTCCCGGTTTATTCTGAAGTGAGTTGAGGTGGTTCTTCTGGTTTATGTTTTTCCTTACCTGAAAAAAACGATTGCAATTTGGTAAAAACAATTTTGATCCCTCTCCAAATTCTGGGTAAAAGCCAGATGGTCAAAATAATGAAAAGAACGAAAAGAACCAGAAATACAACAGGGTAGTGAAGGGCAGTAAAAAGACCTGCTATTACCGCAATATCTTCTACAACTGATGCTGTCCAGTTGGTGAATGGTTCAGGGCTGGTATTTATAAGAACACGGCTGCCTGCTTTTACCATGTGACTGGTGGCAGAGACTGTGCCTCCAAGAATACCGGCAACTATCACCATTGCAGGGTTAACGTCGCCAACTGCACCAGCTGCTAACATAACTCCCGCCGGAATTCTAACGAACGAGTGGACTGTATCCCAACCGGTATCCACTCCAGGTGTCTTGTCAGCAAAAAACTCTACTGCATACATTAGAATTGCTGCCCCGATTACCAGAGGATCCTGAAGGACGAGCAGAGGTTCCGGTAAAGCAATATTGCCTGTTGCACCCATGATGCCAAGCATGGCAATGGTAGCATAGAGATTGATGCCGCTAGCCCATGCCGCTCCCATGGTCAGTGATATTGTGGTTATTAGTTGCTGATAAGCATCCATGTCTAGTTCCTCTAATTGTAAACCAGTTCTTCCACTATGATTGACTGCTTTCCTCTTCCTTGGCAAAATGTTTGTTGAGGAATTCGCAATCCATTGGTGATAGATCGAGTTTAATTTGCACTTGCTGCATAACTGCATTGCGCGACTTATCCGGATATTTCTCAAGAAGTTCAGAAAAAAGTAAAATAGCTTTTTTGAGCTTATCTCCTGGCACTTGCGTAGGAAGTTGGGATGACATCAGTATCTCCTCTATATTTTAATTGCGAGTGGGACGCAAAATTAATCCCGCAAGAGGTGGCACAGTCAGTGTAGTATGGTTATTTGCCTGGGCAACTGGTTCAGCAACATTTGTATACACCTTACTCTCGCTTACTCCGCTCCCACCAAAATCTCTATCATCTGAACAAAAGGCTGCTTCATAATTGTTGGTAGATGGCAAGCCTACTTTATAATCATATAGTGTCTGTGGTGTGAAATTCAAGATGCAGAGAATATGGTCTTCTTTGTTTTGGGAGAACCTGGCAAATGAAATAATGGAATTTTTTCTATCCTCAAAATCTAGCCAGTGAAAGCCTTCTGGATGGAAATCGTTTTCCCACAATGCTTTTGTTTCCAGGTAAAATCGATTTAATCGTGAAATAAAAGTTAGCAGTTGTGCATGACCCATATTTTCTTCTAGAAGGTGCCAATCCAGGCTTGTTTTGCAGTACCACTCAGCAATTTGACCAAATTCGCCTCCCATAAAAAGCAGCTTTTTACCTGGGTGACACCACATCAAGGTGTAGAGTAATCTGAGATTGGCAAATTTTTGCCACATGTCACCAGGCATTTTATTGATGAGGGAGCACTTACCATGAACGACTTCATCATGTGAAAGGGGGAGGATGAAGTTTTCGGAGAATGCGTACATCAAAGAAAAGGTGAGATTATTATGGTGAAATTTACGATACAAGGGATCTTTAGAAAAATAGCTTAAGGTATCGTTCATCCACCCCATATTCCATTTGAAACCAAAGCCGAGACCACCAACATTGGCAGGTTTAGAAACTCCGTAATAACTGGTGGATTCTTCAGCTATCATGAGTGTATTTGGGAACTTATCATAGACGATAGAATTTAAATGACGGATGAACTCGATTGCTTCTAAATTTTCTCTACCACCATAATAGTTAGGCTCCCACTCCCCATCAGCACGAGAGTAATCCAAATAGAGCATGGATGAGACTGCATCCACTCTCAAGCCATCAATATGATATTTATCCAGCCAGAAAAGGGCATTTGAAATCAGATAATTGCTTACTTCTTTCCGTCCGTAATTATATATAAAAGTACCCCATTCTGGGTGGGCACCTTTTCGGGGATCTTCATGCTCGAATAATGCAGTACCATCAAAATTAGCAAGACTGTGTTCGTCTTTGGGAAAATGGGCAGGAACCCAGTCCAAGATTACACCTATTTTATTCAGATGACATTGATCTATGAAATACATGAAATCTTCAGGTAATCCATATCGGCTGGAAAGACTAAAAGGTCCTGTAACCTGATATCCCCAGGATTCGTCAAGAGGGTGCTCCATCACTGGCATAAGCTCAATATGAGTAAATCCTAATTGTTTTACGTGGGGAATAACCTTCTCAGCTAACTCCCTGAAAGAGAAAAATCTTTCGGGTTCAGCAGGATCTCGTTGCCATGAACCGGGATGTATTTCATAGATTGATAGAGGGCGGTTATATGGAGGTGTAATACTCTTTCGGGTTTGCCACTCCTTATCCTGCCATTGGTACCGGTCAAGATCACGGACGATTGAAGAAGTATTTGGCCGATACTCTCCATAAAACTGAAAAGGGTCTGATTTGATAAGAATTTGACCATCCTGGGTTTTTATCTCGAATTTATAGAGTTCATTTTCATCGATTCCTGGAAGGAATAGTTCCCATATACCAGAATTCCCAAGTGAACGAAGGGTATGGATTCTACCATCCCAGCCATTAAAATGACCAATTACTGAAATTCTTTTAGCGGCCGGTGCCCAAACTCTGAAAACTGTACCTCCTACATCGTTTATGACTTTGAGGTGTGCACCAAGATGGTCATAAAGTTGGTAGTTTGTACCAAAGTTGAAAAGATATGAATCGTTTTGATCAAGCTGTGGTAAAAAGCGATAAGGATCATTGCGGGTGTGAATAGCCCCGTCTTTGTAAGTGATCCTATACTGGTAATTGAATGGGTGAAGGTCTGGATCCATCAGAGAATTTCGATTAATCCTGCTTTCAAAAAGACCAAGTGAATCGAACAACGTCATTTGAACTTCTCTACCCTCATAAAGCAAATCGACCCTGAGTGCATGAGGCTGAAATGTTCGTATCACAAGAGTTGATTCATTGATTTGATGGACGCCAAGCACCTGAAAAGGATCATGATAATCACCCTGCAGTATTTTTTGTATTATTTCATCCATAATTGATTAATGTGATAATCGGAGAAGTCTATAATTCTCTGTAGAATATTTCAAAAACAGTACATATTATTGCTAATAAAGAGGTATTCATTTTGTGTAATAATGCAAATAATGGTTAATTATGTTGTGATAATAGCAAAAGCTGCAAGCTATGGTCGCCCGCCCGCCTTGACTTGCATTTTGCATATCTGATAGAATGAGGTAGTACTAAAAATAAGGTGATACTACTTGTTAAATCCGCGGTCTCGATTAAGTCAAGGATATTTAATGAACGAAGATACTTCACCAATCATCGAAAGTTTAACGGGATCGTTTCTTATTTCCACGCAAAACATGCCTGATCCGCGTTTTGAGGAACAAGTTATTTATATCTGCGCGCATTCGCAGGATGGTGCCATGGGAGTTGCAATTAATAGACCCAATACCATGTTCACCATGGCAGAAATCCTGAAAAGTGCTGATTTACCAATTCCTGACGAGCAACTTCCTCCAGTATATATTGGTGGACCGGTTGAACTGGAATCGGCGTTTATCCTCTATTCCTCCGATTACACAACAGACTACCAACTTGAAGTGAGCTCTACTGTTTTTCTCTCAAGGGAAACCAAGGTTTTGGAAGATATTGCCCACTCACGAGGTCCCGAAAAATATTTATTTCTATTAGGTTATGCCGGCTGGGGCCCCGGTCAGCTTGAAAGAGAACTTCTGGATGATGGCTGGCTTACTATTCCTGGTAATGATGCAATTATCTTCGATACGCTTGATGAGGAAAAATGGAAGGCTGCAGCGATGTTATATGGTATCGATATATCGGTTTATGGTGATGTTGTTGGCAGGGCATAACTAGTAATTCACCTCATCAATGAACAACCAACTGTCTACCTGGTTAAAGCAAAGCTATTGTTTGTGAAATCACAATAATATAACTCAAAGATACTTTCTTGATTTATCTGTAATTTCAATTCCTCAAAATATATCCTTTCTTATACAATTGAGCCTTTGAGATTTTAGTGGTAAATTACCATTTGGCGAAATTACTTTCACAACTAATCTATATTACTTCGTAAATAATGATGAATAAAATATTTTCATGTACTCGCTGCGGCTATTGTTGTCACGGTGAAACAACGGTTTCACTGGATGCCGAAGATCAGGTCAACATGCTTGATGTTCTTAAGATATCAAGGACTGAGGCTTTGAAAAGGTATTGGCGGGAAACGGGTTCAGTGGTACAGATGCAAATCATTGATGGTCATTGTGTTTTTTATCAAAATGGGTGCACTGTTCATGCGGGAAGGCCTAAAAAATGTCGTGAATGGCCATTGGTAAAAGCTATTGTAACCGATGAGATAAATCTGGATACCATCCGAACTTCTTGCCCTGGAATTAGTCCCCAGGCGACATATTCTGAGGTACGTGAAACTATAGAGTGCGGAAACCCTGTAAAAGATGTTGCTGCAGAGAATGCACAAAAAAGCTAACTGATGAAATATGATATCTTCCTGCTAGGCAAGACCAAAGATTCAATCCTGGCTGCTGGCATAGATGAATACTTGAAGAGGTTGAAACATTATGCAAGTATCAATCTCAAACTATTAAAAGTTAAGAAAATCAAAGGGAATGACAATCTTATACGGGAGAAAGAGTCAGAGCTTCTCTTAGCAAACATTCCTCAAAATTCTCTCATTGTTGCTCTTGATGCTCAGGGCAGCCATTATAGTTCAATGGAATTCTCTCAACTCATATCAAAATGGGAGGGGGGTGGCGTGAAACATGTGAGTCTGCTTATTGGTGGACCTTTTGGCCTATCCACCAAACTTCTTAATAAAGCAAATTATATAGTCTCACTATCAAGGATGACTTTTACCCACGATATGGCACGACTCTTCCTCATTGAACAGCTCTATCGAGCCTACACCATAAAAGCAGGTGAAAAATATCACAAATGAGCTTTTAGATAGACATCAAAGCGACCGCTTTTCATGAATATTTGAGTGGTCGGCTGGAGCGATTGGCTGATATGCTCAGCACCTTTGGGCCGTTTCACTACTACCCGAGATTCAACAATTTCAAGAGCTGTGGTAAACAACTCTTCACTGTCAAAGTCATCGCCGACTATGTCACGGAGGATTCGCATCTCTTTCTTTTGTAAAGCTGTTTTTGAAGTTTGCGGATACATAGGATCAAGCAAAACACTTTCTGGTGTATAGGACAAATTGGCAAGTTGTGAAATTGAATTAGCTGATATCAAAGTGATATTGTCACGGATAATTGGGAGAAGTGCACTATTCATTTTCGCTCGAAGAAGTCCATCATTCAACAATGCGTGAATTATAGGCGATCTCTCCATTAAAGTTACTTTACAGCCTAAATACGCTAGGGTTATGCCATCCATACCCATTCCAGCAGTCGCATCAACAATGGAAGGCCGTTTATTGGCTTTTAGCCCCATTGCTTTTGCCAGAGGATTACGAAGCGAGGAGGTAGCCAGTCTTGGGATAATTTTTCCGTGGTGTAGATAATCCACATATATTGGTGAAATTTTATATTGCGACAATTTAGGATTTTGTTGAAGCGTAAGACAATTATCTGTATATAGCAGATGATATTGAAAAACACTCTCAGACATATCTTCAACAATGGGGAGGTGCAATTCTTGAGCAAGAATATTTGCTTTGTCTTGTTGCTGATGATCGCCTTTAAAGGCAATAACGCATATGCTAAGAGATGTTGTCATAGAGTTAAATGTTGTGCGTTTACAGCCAGCTGTTAGTAATATTTGCTAAAATGCAAAAATATCATGGGAAAAGATAAAATGGAATCGAATATTGATGTAATCGCTATTATTCCTGCAAGATACCAATCGAATCGTTTTGAGGGTAAGCCACTTGCTAAAATCTGTGGTAAGCCTATGATACAGCATGTAGTGGAAAGGGCTCAGAATGTTAATCTTCTGTCACGCGTTGTGGTGGCCACCGACGATATCCGAATAGGAGAGTGCGTTAACTCTTTTGGAGGAGAGTATGTAATGACCAGGGATGATCATGTTTCTGGTACTGATCGCCTGGCAGAAGCTGCTGAAAAAATTGGTATCTCAGAACATGATGTGGTCGTAAATATACAAGGGGACCAACCTCTTTTTCCAGAGGAGATTGTCGAACAGGTAGCGAGGCCACTACTTGATGATCCCGCTTTACCTATGTCTACTTTGATATATAAGATAATCAGAGAAGAGGAGATACATGATCCCAATCATGTTAAAACTGTATTTGATCGTGATGATTATGCCTTATATTTTTCCAGATCCCCGATTCCCTTTCAACGAAACCCAGAAGATACAGTAACACCTACGTATTATAAACACCTGGGTTTTTATGCATATAGAAAAGGATTTCTGTTATCTTTCGTTGCTCTTCCAGAGGGAGAGTGGGAACGCTTTGAAAAACTTGAACAGTTAAGAGCCCTTGAGTATGGTTATAAAATAAAAGTAACTCTTACAGAATATGACTCGATTGAAGTTGATACCCCCGGTGATCTCGAACGAGTTGAATCATTGCTCTTATAAAAATAAGAAAAATAGTTAGATAGATGGAAAAAAGTGGCAAAGAATCATTGCTGGATAGTATTGCAAAACTCAACAAATCTGTGCTTTCACCCATGGATTTGTTGCCGCATTCCGATCTGCGGGAAAAATGCATCGATCTTGTTTTTAACGGAATTCCCACTAAAGTTGATAAAGATATTGCCGTATATTTTCATGAACTTCGTCAGCATCTCGTTGAAAGTAGAGTAGATAGAACTCGGATTGTCGTTTTTGGCGGCGGTAGCGGGTTGTCCAACATAATTGGAGGAGATAGTCGTTCCAATGGGTGGGCAAAGGAACCTTTTGCCGGACTGAAAAATATTTTTCCACTTACTTACTCAGTGGTGTGCATAACAGATGATGGTGGGTCAACGGGTGAGTTGATGAAAGATTTGCCAATCATTGCTCTTGGTGATATCCGTCATGTCCTTCTTTCATCGGTGCAATTACGGTTGCTTCAAGAAAAGTACAATCTTAGCTTTCGTGATGCGCAGAAGGTTGTAGCAGGGTTATTCGAACTTCTCAATTACAGATTTCGAGAAAATGAGATAACACAAATCAAAGTCAATCAAATTTACTCCAGTATTAATAGTCTTTTCCCCGAAATATTAAATAATTACATATTAGGTCTCATAGAAGGTATCTTTAAAGACAAAAGATTTAGCGGCACGCTTAAACGACCACATTGCCTTGGCAATCTTTTACTGGCTGCTGCTGTATATGCACATATTAATTCCGATTTGGATAACAGAGAACTGGAGGAAAATGCTCAAACGAATAGTGAAGCTCTCTACAATGGATTGATCGATTTTGCTCAGATCATAGGTGCCAATGCCAACGCTGTATTACCATGTTGTGCGACGCCTGCTCAATTAAGGGTGTTTTATACAAATGGCGTTCAAGCGACTGGTGAATGTAAATCAAGTGTTGCGCTAAGGGGATTTCCTGTTGAAAGAGTAACAGTTGACTTTTCAGATACCGTTACCGTACATGAGCAGGTCTTTAAAAATATAGAAGCCGCAGATATCATTATTCTGGCTCCTGGCAGCCTTTACAGCTCAATAATTCCAATTTTCCAAGTACCTGGCATTGCCGATGCGGTTCGCCAAAACAATCGAGCATTTAAGATGCTGATCTCCAATCTATGGGTGCAGGCCGGTGAAACCGATATTTCAATTTCAGACCCTGATAGGAAATTTCATGTTTCTGACATGATTCGGGCGTATGAGCGAAATATACCTGGTGGTACGAAAGATCTATTCAGTGATGTCCTCTGTCTTTCCTTAAAAGATGTTCCTGCTTCTATCTTGCAAAACTATGCATTGGAAGGAAAAATTCCCATTTACCTTGATAAGAACATTGTACTCAGGCAGGGCTTTAAACCCATTGAATGTGGGATATATTCAAAAAAAGCGCTTACAGAAAGAGGCGTTATAAAACATGATCCAGAGCTTTTGGCCCAAGCTGTTAAAACTATTCTGGTTAGTAATGAACTGATGGAATTTGGTGATAGCTTTAATGGGTTCCAACCTGCGCGTAAAGCAGTTGAAGAATATTTATCAGATTCGAGAAGAACCCTCTACCCATCAGCAAAGTATCGGTTGTTTAAGGAGAGAACAAATACATTACCTATCACTATCCAACATGATGATACTGGTTCTAAGCACTCAGAAAAAGTGCGTAACTATATGTTAGAAGTTATTTGGAAACATCAAGATATTCCAATCACACATCTTAATTACATTAAAGGTGTAGTTTGCATTGATAAACAAGATTGGAGGAGAGAGCAGAAATGGGATAAAGTTTATTCCTTCTATGATCCTGTTGATGCAAACATTAAGATTCGTTCTGATCAACTTTCTGATCTGCGTAGCTTTGAAACTGCATTTCTTATAGCGTTGGGACAATCATTGCTGGGGAATTATGCAGAAAAGAAAAAAATGGAAGATGTTAATGAGGTGGCTGTCGGCAAAATTTTCCATCTTCATATCCGCAAACCTGAAGATATGGCCTGTCACTTCACCATAGATGAGTTGGATCAGTATTTGAGATTTGCTCGAATGTTTCCGTCCCCAACAGTAAGCCGCCACTATACCCGGTTGATTAACGGCAAGGAAGGATTTACTCCACCGGGCGTGCTCATGGGTTTAACCTATGCCTGGTACCTCGACAATACTCTTGCTTCGCATATTGAGTATAAAATGGCAATAATGAAAATACGAAAATCAGATCTTATTCCTGAGCAACTAAAGATGTTGGCTCTACGTAATTCCTTGATTCATTTTTTTCGTGAGGTTGTTTTCTGATTAGTGCAGTAATTTCTTGTCTGTTTTTTACTTTCTTTTATGCATCATCAGGAATATCCCAACAATAAATAGTGGCAGACCGATGAATGGCTGATTGCTGTTCATCAAAATGATAGATGCCATTGCCAGAACTAGTCCTAAAAGTACTTTGCTCATCGTAAGTTGCCTAAATATTGACCTGTTCTATTCATGAAAATCTAGCATTCACGTTCAATTTCGAGCCAGATTGCCTGTAATTTTTTTTCAGATATGGAAAATTTAGTTTTTATCTCTGGTGAAAACAGTGAGATCCTATATTCTTGTATATGTTTTATGAATTCATTGATCCTATTATTACACTCATTGGAAATATGCTTCTGCGATAGTTTTACTTGTTCAAGTTTGGCGAGATAAGGTGCGATAGTTTCCGCTTTTCTTTTATCTTTTGTAGCATCGGAATGAGCTCTGGAGATACGTATTTTCAAACTTTTCATATACCTTCGTAAATCTTCAAAATCTTCGAAATTATGAGTTTGGAGAAAATCATGCGGTAGGATTTCTGTTAAGATCTGATTGTACTCAACATATTGTTGTGCAACAAAAGTATTCGAATCTCGGGAAAGCTTTTCATAGCGCTGGATCTCAGTTATTACCTCCTGACGTTGGCGTATAGTTGCCATTATTTCACTGCATATTTGTGAGCCTCTAGAAAAAAAATCATTCTTAGGTACTTTGTTTATCCGTTCTTCAAAAATGTGTTTCTCTGGTATGTAATTTTTGCGTACATCAAACAATGAATCGATGATGAAATCCAAAATAGCATCCACCATTTCGGACTTTGATTTGAAAATACTTACTAGCCAAAAGGCAGATGGTCCGGATAGGGCGGTATTACAATACCTTTTTAAAGCCTTGTACTGGTTGCTATATTGCAATCTGTAGAGACACCTTAGCCCACTTTGACTTTGTTCTATAGCAGCAGCCTTTTGATTGAAAAACTGGATGGATACAGCAGAGTTATTGAAATCAGGAAGTAGGGCTGGGTAAAGATAGCCAGCGATTTGATTTGCGTTCGTTGATAGTGGTACTTTTCGAGGTAGATTTTTGAAATCCCATACTCTGGTTGAAATCTTCTCCCACTCTTGTATTTCTGCTGGTCGAGATATTTTTTCAGTATTATTTTGTGGTGCTTGATCTGTTGACATGTTTTGCACCAGATCGGCAAAATTTCTACTCTGAGCTATTTCTTTTCCAGCTAAATCTATCAGGCATATACGCATTCTCAGGTACGGGGGCAGTTCATCAATCCAGTCTGATCTTTTTATGGTAAGCTTGAATCTTTTGAAGATAGAATTTTCAATTGCCCTGTAATAAGAACCTTTAAATAGATCTATATCATCAAGTATGTAATCTACAGTAATATTTAATGGTATGAGGTGTTTGCGAATTCTTTTAGGTAGACTTTTGAGTAAGAATGCGGTTTTCTCCCGCAGAAGTCCAGGCACTATCCAGTCAAAAAAGTTTGGATCAAGATTCTCCAACAATTCAGAAGGTATACGAATTGTTACCCCATCTTTTTCTGAACTGGGGTCAAATACATATTGCAAGCGAAATGAATTTCCTTTTATCGACATCCTTTTGGGAAAATCTGCAAGCTCCTGGCCTGGTGGTTTTCGATTCAGGATAAATCCCTCATCAAAATAAAGTTGTTTTTGAAAGGTTTTTTTTAGGAATTTCTGTAAAGATGCACGGTCATAAACATCTACGGGCAACCTGGTATCATAAAAATCAAAAATGGCCTGCTCATTGACAACTATATCACGCATGCGGACACGCTCTTCAATGTTGTTCCATTTTTTGACAAGTTGCAAATTGTTCTTCAAAAAATCATATCTGCCATTTAGTTGCCCTTCAACCAGAGCGTTTTGAATAAACAATTTGCGGGCTTCTAGCTGATTGCCTCTATTTGTTTTTCCAAAATTCACCTTTCTGGCTTGAACGATTACCAGACCAAAAAGGGTTACTTTTTCATTTGCGAGAACCTGGCCAGATTTCTTATGATAATGTGGCATCGACCAGCTCAATTTGCATAAATTCCCAGCAGCTGATTCAAGCCATTCTGGTTGTATAGTGGCAACATTTAAAGCGTAAAGTCTGCTCGTTTCTAAGAAAGAGGCTGCAAGTAACCATTGAGGATTTTTATTAAATTGGCCTGATCCTGGAAAAATCATAACTTCTCTTCCAGAAGAACCTAGATAGATGTTCTTTGATTTTTTCAGACCGATATTTCGTAGAAAACCAATCATGATTGATTTATGGATAGAATCATAACTAGCTTCTTTATTATTGAGCTTGAAGCGTTTGTTCCTTTTGATTATCTTGGTCATCTGCTCATGCAAATCGAGCCACTCACGCATTTTCTGAAACGAAAGGTAATGAGACTTGCAGAATTTTTTAAGACGTGACCATGATGTCTTAACTTTCACGTTATGAAAAAGATTCCATACGTTAAGAAAGGTAAGAAAATCGGATTGCGGATGAGTAAATTGAGCATGTGCCTTATCAGCATGATGTTCCAAGTCCGCAGGCCTTACTCGAGGATCCTGAATCGCCAGCACCGATGCAATCACCATGATTTCTTTAAGACAATCATGTACCTGTGCCTCGATGATTATTCGAGCGATGGCTGGGTCAATTGGCAATGAGGCCATAATTTTACCAATCTTAGACAGTTTTTTATGCTCATCAATGGCACCTAGCTCAAACAAGGTTCTGTATCCCTCCTTAACAGAAGAGGGATGCGGTGGATCGAGGAAGGGAAAGCTAAAAGGATCGCCTAGTTGAAATGATAGCATTTGCAGGATTACTTCTGCAAGATTTGAACGTTTTATTTCAGGAATACTAAATTCCTCACGTTGCAGATAATCATCCTCCTGATAGAGTCTAATGCATACGCCGGGTCCAATACGCCCACATCGACCTTTACGCTGATCACAACTGGCACGTGATATCTTTCTTATAGGCAAGCTGTTTGTCTTAGAGCGACTGTTATAATGGGCCATGCGAGCCAGGCCGGTGTCAATGACGTATCGAATCCCAGGAACGGTAATTGACGTTTCAGCAACATTTGTCGCCACAACTATTTTAGTGGCCGCAACAGGTTTGAAAATCTTTTTTTGATCAGAAGCTTGAAGCCTGCCGAAAAGAGGAAGTACCGTTGTACCTTCGACCTTGCTCTCAAGAAGTTCACAGCAGGTTCGAATATCTTTCTCCGTTGGCAGAAAAATCAGGATGTCTCCTGGCGGCTCCTGCATGTAGACGTGATAAGCAGCCTCTACACATTTCTCGATGAAATTTTCTGCCTCACCAAATTCATCGGTTTGCGGTGGGGCATGGCGAACTTCTATTGGATAAGTTTTACCAGGAATGGTGATGACTGGAGCGTTATCGAAATGTTTTGAGAAGGCGGTGGTGTCAATTGTGGCAGAAGTGATTACCACTTTGAGATTGTGACGTTTTTTTAGAAGGTTCTTTACATAACCAATGAGAAAATCAATATTTAGACTGCGTTCATGTGCCTCGTCGATAATTAAGACGGAATATTTATGTAATAATCTGTCGTGCCGTGTTTCCGCCAGGAGTACGCCATCGGTCATAAATATTATTCTGGAGTTTTCATTGGTGTGATCATGAAAACGGATTTTATAGCCCACCAGGTGTGCTTGATCAGTAAGCTCATCTGCCACTCTTTGGGACACAGTCATTGCAGCGACCCTTCTTGGTTGTGTACAACCGACTATACCATCAGTACCTTCCAGGATCTCAAGACATATTTTAGGTATTTGGGTGGTTTTACCTGATCCGGTATCACCGGCAACTATAGTAACCTGATTGGCTTTGATGGCTTCCAGAATATCATTTTTTTTCTGTGATATAGGAAGAGTTTCTGGGTAGTGGAATTTCATGAAAAGAATAGATGTAATAAGCAAATTATGGTAATTCAATATCAGTCAGAGATCCGTTTCTTAACATACTATTACACTATCTGATATCGAAAAATTAGGAGTTTTTATGAAGGTCAGAAAGGCTGTTATTCCTGTAGCTGGTCTGGGAACACGTTTTTTACCGGCAACAAAAGCAATTCCAAAAGAAATGCTGACCATAGTCGACCGACCCACTATCCAATACATTGTTGAAGAAGTCGTTGCCTCTGGTATCGAACAAATCATATTTATAACCAGTGAGGGAAAGTCTGCAATAGAGAACCATTTCGATTATGACTTTCACCTAGATTCAGTTCTGCGAGAAAAGAAGAAAATAATATTAGGTGAAGAGCTGAACATGATATCAAATCTAATTGATATCGTCTCCGTTCGCCAGAAAAAGCCAATGGGGTTGGGACATGCAATTTGGACAGCACGCCATGTGGTTGGTGACGAGCCTTTCATGGTGTTGCTAGGTGACGATCTCGTGCTCAGCAAAATACCTTGCGCAAAACAGATGCTAAACCTTTTTGAAGATGTCAATGAATCCATCGTTGCGGTGCAAAGAGTACCGCTTGATCAAACCCATCAATACGGTATTGTGGAAGGTGAAAAAAATGGAAGGGAAAGAACCCATCGGATAACACGCATGGTAGAAAAACCAGCTCCTGGTACAACAGATTCCGATATGGCAATTATCGGAAGATACATCTTGATGCCGGAGATCTTCGAATTACTAAGCAAGACGACCCCTGGACATGGAGGTGAGATTCAATTAACCGATGCTTTATTGGCACTATCCAAAAAGCGTCCAATGTTTGCTTATGAGTTTGATGGTACACGCTATGATGCTGGTGATAAACTGGGTTATCTAAAAGCAATTATTGCCTTTGGATTACTACATACGGAGCTTGGTGAACCATTGCGTGAACATCTCGTAGAGACCGCCAAAAAACTATGATACTCCTGGAGGTAGCCGTAGCTGCACCTCTCGAATCGACACTAACCTATATCTATAGTCCTGACGATTTGAATGAGGGAAATATTAGCACCGATGAATTGCTCGGAAGACGAGTTATTGTACCGCTTTCAGGGAGGTTGATAACCGGTTATATACTAGGCGAAGTAACCGCTGACCAAGTAAATTTTAAACTTAAAAAAATAAAATCCATCATTGATCAGGGAAGGCTGTTTCATAAAGATAGTGTCACATTTTTTCGTTGGGTTGCTCGCTATTATCAATATCCCATTGGAGAGGTTATAGCAATTGCCCTTCCTGCAGGATTGAAACAATCTACCAGAAAAGTCATCTATTTGAACACCACAATAGACCTCCCGAAGCTAAATTCGAAAGCAAATGGCAATACATGTCCAGAGTGGCTACACGATCTTTATTCGCAAAAAAAACTGAGTGCTGCAGCAACTGCAAGATTACTTTCATCCAGGGAGGAAAAATCACGGATAAAAAATTTGATAGATGAAAAAGTTATCGCAATAAAGAGCGAGTTAAGTGAAGAATATACCAGAGAAAAAACAGAAATATGCTATACTTCTGAACTTCAGCTAACACCACCAGAAATAAACGATGAATCCATCACCAAAGACAACATCCTTGATTTTCAGGAGAAAATTAAAATAAATCATGGTGAAAAGTTACTTTTTTCTGAAGTAAAGGCATTGTACTACTTTGCCTGTATTGCTGAAAACAGCCTACCGGTACCACAGAATGAGATTTTGAAACTCTACAAAAACGGGAGGAAGCCATTACAGAATCTCTGCAAACGCGGTTTATTAAAGAAAATCCAGGAAAGAGTTTATAGAAATCCTTTAGGAGAAACGCATAGCCCAACCCCAATACCAGATTGCTTGAATGCTGAGCAGCAAATAGCTGTAGAAGATTTAATAAAGTCAATGCAGGTGAACACGTTCTCAACCCATCTACTTCATGGCGTTACTGGAAGTGGCAAGACAGAGGTATATTTGCAGGCAGCAAAGCACTGTCTAGATATGGGAAAAGATGTTCTTGTCTTAGTACCTGAAATTGCTCTGGCTACTCAACTCGAAGGACATTTTGTTACGCGCTTCAAAGGAAAAATTGCACTTCTGCACTCCGGCCTGTCAAAGGGAGAGAAATTTGATCAGTGGTCTCTTGCGGCAGAAGGGCAGGTGAAAATCGTTATTGGCGCTAGATCCGCAGTTTTCGCCCCACTTCCTAATATTGGCCTCATAATCGTAGATGAAGAGCATGATAGCGGGTATAAGCAAGATGACAGCCTACGTTACAATGCGAGAGATCTGGCAGTACTTCGAGCTCAGCAACTCAATTGTTGCGTGATACTTGGTTCTGCTACACCATCAATAACCAGTTATTTTCATGCACAGTCGGGAAAATACAACCTGCAAAGTCTTCATCACAGAGTTGGCAATTCCATCCTACCGAAAGTAGAAATCATTGATTTACGCAAGAGCAATCGAAATACATTTAAAGTATTTCACGAATCGTTTCTCCAGGAATTACAGCAGAACCTTGATAAGAAAGAACAAAGTCTAGTTCTTCTCAATCGAAGAGGATTCTCTGCTGCATATCTTTGTCAAGATTGTGGTGCCACGGTACAGTGCAAGCATTGTAAGGTAACTCTCACATACCACAAACATCAGGAGCGTTTGATTTGTCATTACTGTGGATACTTCCTCAGTAGTTCACTGCTTTGTTCATCCTGTCATTCGGAAAAACTGATTCCTTTCGGCTTTGGTACCGAAAGGATCGCTGAAGAACTTGCTGATTTTTTTCCTGATGCGATGATTACCAGGTTAGACTCCGATACCGCCTCGAATCGCAAGAAGTTCCTAACTACTCTCAAAGCCATGCGAGATGGCGAGATTGACATTCTGATTGGCACCCAGATGATAGCCAAAGGACACCACTTTCCCAATGTTACCTTTGTTGGGGTCGTTTGGGCAGACGGTGGTCTCAATATGCCTGACTTTCGCGCTGCAGAAAGAACCTATCAACTTCTTTCCCAGGTCACCGGTAGAGCAGGTAGGGGAGGAAAAGAAGGCCGGGTAATTATTCAGACTATGCGACCCCATCACTATGCTATCGAGTTGGCCAAATCTCATAAATATCACCAATTCTACCTAAAAGAACTAGAAATACGCCGAAGTCCCCTATTTCCGCCATTCGTGAGACTTGTGTGCTTTAAAGTTTCAGGTGTAAAAGAATATAACGTTAGGTCTACCATTGAGAAGATTGCCCAAGTGTGCAGGAAATTAAAAGATGAGAAGGGGTATGATTTGCAGATTCTTGGTCCTGCCAGCTCACCAGTGGAGAAAATTAAAGATCAATACCGCTGGCAACTCTTGCTTAAGAGCTGTAATACCAATATATTACAAGATACAGGTAGATACATCCAAAACAAAAGGAAAGAATTGACAGTTGGTCGAGTTAATATTGGTTTTGATATGGATCCTGAAAACATGATGTAGGATATTTTATGAATCAATAAAGATATGCTGCAGTGATTGCAGGTTGTCATCAAGTTCAAGATAGAGAATCTGGGCGAGACAATTGAGTATTACAATGGCATTTCTGTCGGCATCCATCTTTGTGGCCTCTTTAATCCGTTTTAAAATGCCACTATTGACGATTTCAATTTTAGTGTAGTAATCTTTGACATTCTCAAGGTGAAAATCAGATACTCCTCTGGTCTGGTAGATGAAATATTGGCGAAGCAGATATACAGACACTGATCTGAACATTGCTTCATCAACCGTGGCGAAAGGTAGATGAAAACGGGCCATCGGTTTGAGAATTTCCATTATTGGACATCCGCTTGTGGCCATGATGATTCCCATAATTGAACTGAGTCCTTCCTGGACAATAGTGTCCTTTGAGATAGTTCTCTCAGCTGTCCAGCATGATACATGACAGGATTCATAGGAAGCGGTATCCTTAAAAGTCATTACTAACTCAGAGAGATTGGCAGCTATTGGACAATATCTATGGGTTTTTACATTCAGCGGACAACAAGAGCACTGATAATACGGAAGTTCTGCCCATTCAGAAAAACTCTGGTCCTGTGGGATAAGAAGTAGGGTTCTCTCATCTAACTCAATGATGAACTTTTTACTATTTCCATTGGGGAAGGTAAAACAGTATTCATAGGTTATTGGCTTCATCTTCTTGGTCAATTCTGCAGAATCTATTTAATTCTCACGAGTTAAAATTTGAACCATTTTTTCTTGGCAGAATAAATTGTTGAAGTATTCCTACCATTCTCTTTGGAAGTATATAGGGCATGATCCGCTTTGTTGATAAAATCATTCTTGTTGAAGTTATCTTCAATAGCCGGTCTTGCGCTGGTGATACCAAAGCTGGCTGTGACATGGTATTCTTCATTACCTTCAGTGAATGAAGCCTCCTCAACAGCAGTACGTAACTTTTCAGCGACGATAAATGCTTCATCCTGATCGGTTTCAGGTAAGATTACGACAAATTCCTCTCCGCCATAGCGTGCCAGAATATCATATTTACGTAATTTATTTTTCATCACAGCAGCAAACTCTTTTAAGACAAAATCACCAGCTTGATGGCCATAACTGTCGTTAAAATTCTTAAAGTGGTCAATATCAATGAGAATCAGGGCAAGTCCATTATCATTTCTTTCTGCTCTACTGATCTCCTGATCTAGCGCATTCTGAAAATATCGATGATTAAACACTTCGGTTAAACCGTCAACATTGGCAAGATTATCAAGAATTCTATTTTTTTCTTCCAGTTCATTGGTAAGGTTTTCAAGTTCAATTTTGGTTTGAATAAGCTGTTTATTCATTTGATCATAATCTAGATTTAACAAGCTCAGGCGGATATTAGCCTCTTGCAGAATTTCCTGGATTGATCTGGTGTTTTTTATCTTCAACCCAAAATACTCACCTGCCTGTTCAACCTGATTGTGGACATCTTCCAATATATGCTCTATGTCTGTAGGAGTGAGTTTAAGAAGCTTCCGGGCTTCTTTGCGAAATTGACGATGATATTCTTCAGGCTTATCAGAATATAGGATATTCGTCAGGATATCAGCAAGGTATACTGCATTTACAGTTTGACTGATTTTTAACTCATTACCGGTATACTCGTCCGGAGAGTGATGATAGAGGATGGGTTGTAATAACACCTCTGGAAACCCCCAGCTTTTAGCAACTTCATAACCAATAAAGCTATGGTTTGCCCCAATTATATTTTCTTCAGCTATGATTTTTTCATGCTGTTTTTCGCCAACATTGTGAAGAACCAGGTCATATTTTTCCGAATAGGTTCTCGCGAAAATTAATTCACCAAGGTTTTGCAGTAAGCCTGAGATAAAAATCTCTTCGGTATCTGCACCTTTGACCTTTTCTAGAATGAGTTTTGATGCCACCGCCAGCGCTAAAGATCGCTGCCAGA
>CAZWVC010000004.1:0-41219 GCA_964637245.1 uncultured Desulfocapsaceae bacterium | reverse complement strand
CGGTAGCGGACTGAGCCGATGCTTGCTCTTTTATGGGGTTGAGTAGCAGCACTAAACCAAAAACAAGAATACTGATGACAGCCAGTATTTTGAAGACCAGTGAATAGCTGCTTGTCGTGTCGAATATCAACCCGGCAATTATTGGTCCAACAGAACCTCCAGCAGTACCTGAAAATACCACTATCCCGAAAATTGCTCCATGAGCCATTAATCCGAATATTTCTACGACAATAGGTGAAATAAAGGTGAAAAAACTTCCATGTGCCAGACCGTAAACAGCACTAAATACATACAACATCCAAAGATTATCTGCATTGATTAGCCAGATTAGACTTCCTACTAGTAATAGAAAGCAAACTATTGCGATTGATTTACAGCCAAACCGATCAATAGTGATTCCAGTTATAAATCTTCCCAGCATGCTCACCGCACCAATGGTTGATAGGACACCTGCCGCCTGTGCAGGTGTTAGACCAAGATCAATTCCATGTGGGACGATATGAACGAGTATGGTCAGTAGACAGAATTCAGTGAGCAGTGTGATGGATAATAGCAGCCACAGCTGAAATGTTCGTAAAGCTTCAGTAGAGCTTAAATCCTGATGTATATCCCTCTTTACAGGTGGTTGAGACAGTGGGTATTTATTTTCTCGTCGTCTTGTATTCGGTAAAGGAAGAGGATCTCTTCTAAGTATCTGGGCAATGAGAAGAAGGCTGACCAGTGATAAAATGCCAAGTATAACATATGTGTTTCGCCAGCCATATATAGCGATAAGCAGGCTTGCCAGAAACGGTATGGCAAATTGTCCCGCCCCTGTCCCCACTTTGACGATACCTGTCATGGCTCCACGAGAGCTGGTAAACCACCGCGCTGTGGTTGTCAGAGCGATAACATCAATTGTACTCAATCCGAGACCAAAAATAAGCCCATAGAAGAGATACAGTTGCCAAACCTCAGTTACCATAGATGTGAGGATCAACCCTGTTCCAAAAAAACAGGCTGCAAGAGTCATGATAATTCGAGGTCCATATAGATCATTCAATCGGCCTACGACAATTGCAAAAAGCCCGCTAAAAATGAATGCAGTTGAGGAGGCACCGGATACTAACGCCCGAGGCCAATGGAACTCCTCAATGAGCGAATTGAAGAACACTCCATAGGTAACAAAAGTTCCAACTCCCACAGCCTGAATAAAAAAACAGGCTGTGGCGATACCGATGTACTTTCTCCTTTCAATCTGCAAAGAAATTACCTTATACGGTTATTGTTGAATCCCACAGAACAGGCAATTTATCACGATTGTTTTGCGCCTCTTCATGTCTTTAGTGGCTGTTTGTGGACTATCTACTGTTTTTGCTGAACAACTCAGCTATGAAGTCGACCATTTCAGGAACATATTTGTCACCCCAGCCCGAAGAATTGGCAAGAGCGAGAGCACTTTTCACTGCAGGAGAGATGAGACTGGGAACACGAAAATCATCAGCCATATTCGAGTAATACCCTACATCTTTCAAGCCATTGGCCACAGCAAAGGCAAGCTGACTAGGGTCTTTGTCGATAGCACCTGCCTTAATCCAGTCCATCATCCCTGATTTCAGTGGTCCGGATGACATGACTTCATACAAGGTTTTTCTCTCAAGCCCAGCCAGATCAGCCATGGCAAAAGCTTCGGACATTGCACAGGCCGTGGTCATGGCAAAGAAGTTGTTAATGAGTTTCAAGGTGTGGCCGGCGCCTATAGGACCGACATGAAATACATTTTCTCCCAAATCTTCAAGAATTGGTTTGGCCCTTTCAAAATCCTTTTCATCACCTGCAGACATGATGTTTAATAAGCCATCAATTGCCTGGGCAGGAGTTCTGCCAAGCGGAGCATCAATCATTGAAGCACCTCTTGCTTGGCACTCTTTAGCCAAAGTACGTGTTGACCCGGGGATGGACGTTCCAAAATCGATAACAAGGCTTTCCTCTTTGAGCTTGCTCAATACACCATTTTCTCCCCGCATAACAGTCTCGACCGCAGTAGAGGTATCAACGCAAAGCATAATAATTTCGCTGGATGCGGCAACCTCCCCGGGTGTTGCGGCTTCTTTTGCTCCTCGTGCAACTGCTTCATCAATGGGTTTGCGGTTCTGGTGAGCCACAACGGTAACAGGATAATTGAGGCTCTGGAGCCTCTGTACCATTGCAGATCCCATCAAGCCTAAGCCAATAAAACCGATATGCGGTCTGTTTGCCTCACTCATGTCTTTTTCCTCCATCTGCTATACATTTAAACGTCTTAGCGATCTAAAAATATTGGTTTTATGTGTCTTTCAAAAAGGTTCTCTGTCACATTCTTGCCCACCACTTTTTTATTGTCTCGAAGGCAGATCAGATAGTCCTCTCCCAGCTCTGCGGCAACTTTGTAACCTACATGAAGCAGTTGGCGAAGGTTTATATTATATGAAGGACAGCTCTGATCATGCCTGAGAGCATCTGCAAATTCTTCTCCCGACCATGATTGTACTTCTTCTGGAAGAGGGAGTGACTCTCTGTCAATATCAATTACCGCGGCATAGGGAGAACAAAGTTCGTCAAATCGATAAAGCGAGGAAATGTAGATATGCTTGGCCATTTCAAGCGCTTTACCGCCAGCTTCAGATAAACCAATGAGTTCTTCAAGCCATGTTGTTCCCGCGGTTTTAACGTGGATTCCTGCACCATGCTTGCGGATCAGGTTGCCGATGATTCCATATATAGAAAATTTATCGCTGCCTGAATGTACACTGAGTTTCAGGTTTGATGGCAAATCAAATTTACTAACAGCATGATTAATTACGCAGAGATCATCTTCAAATTCCTTTGCGAATTTGTCAAGATCTCCCGAATAGTCTACTCCTTTATTAAACCTCCCAGAAAATTTCGGCGCAATTGTCTGGGCTGGGATCTTCTCATCTGCGAGAGCGGCAAGAATAAAAAATAGTTCAATCGGAGTCTGTGGTGACGCTGTTTCATCCATTGAAACTTCAGTGACAAAATTTTCGGTTCCCTTATTGGAGAGGATGTGGCGATATATTTTACCTGCCTCGTTAACCGCATACAGATATCTCCCCGCTATACGCTCAAGTAATTGATGGCTTATCTGCAGTGGTTTAGTGATGCCAGGAAGACGCAGTTCACCAATGAGGCTTTGATATTTTGTCAAAAAGTTATCCAGTTTGCTCTGCTCTGGCACTTTGCCTATGAAGTCAGCGACATCAAGGGTAAAAAAATCGCTGCTTTCCATGAAATAGTCGACATTTTCAAGGCCAATATGGTCGGCGTCGACCAGATACTGCCCCTGCCAGTCGCATTGTTCAACCGCTTCGTCTGCCTCTGCTCTTACAGCTTGTTGGTTTGTGTTGGCAATGGTGTGTTCGCGATGGGATTTATTCCAGGCGATGGCTAGATCGATACCGGCCTCTTTTGCTCTGGCAATAGCTGCTAGCTGAGCAGCCCCCTGTTGTCCGAAGCGGTCTCCTGTGCCAAAAGAGTATTTCGCAAGTTTCATGCTTTGCTCCGTTGTATTTTCGTGGGAATAGGTAGGTGAGGTGGTTGTCCCACATTACGCCTCATGAGTTAGCCAATATTTTTTAAGTGAAGAAGTTTGTCCACGATTTCATTACGAATTTCTTCAGGTGAACCAGATATATCCACGGTAAGGCCGTTTGCAGGCACTTCAAGAGTATCAATTTGGCTTTGGAGCAGATCGCCGGCCATGTATTCATGCGACCGTGAGGCGATTCTCTTTTTCAGAAGCTCGATATTTCCCTTGAGGAAGACTGAGATCACCCGCTGCTGGTCAATACCCAAAGTTTTCCTGTAGCGTTTTTTCAAAGCTGAACAGGCAAGTATCATACTGTTGCCTTTTGAAATATGCTGAAAAATAAGATCGCGAAGAATTTCAAGCCACGGTTGTCGATCATCGTCATTTAGCGGTTTAGACTGTGACATTTTTTTCTTGTTCTCTTCAGGATGAAAATCATCACCATCAAAAAATGGCCAACCAAGATGGTGCGCCAGTTCTTTTCCAATGGTTGTCTTGCCACATCCCATGGGACCAATGAGAATAACAACAAATGTATTTCTTTCCTTATTCATCTATTTCGATCGCAAAATATTTTTTGGCATTTGCAAAACAGATATCTTCAATTGTTCCACCAATAAGTTCTATATCATTAGGAAGTTCGCCACTTTCGACATCATTGCCAAATAAATTGCAGAGAATTCGTCTGAAGTACTCGTGCCGAGGGTAGGAGAGAAAACTTCTCGAGTCGGTCAGCATACCGACAAATCTGCTGAGCAGTCCCATATTTGAAAGAGTGTTTAACTGGCGCTCCATACCATCCTTTTGATCGTTAAACCACCAGGCAGAACCAAACTGCATTTTGCCGGGAACAGAGCCGTCCTGGTAATTGCCGATCATAGTGGCTATAAGTTCATTATCGCAAGGATTGAGATTATACAGAATGGTTTTGGCTAGCCTGCCTTCCGAGGCCAGAGTATCAAGAAAGCCAGCCAAGGATCGTCCAATCGTAAAATCACCAATTGAGTCATAACCAGTGTCAGGACCAAGTTTCATAAGCGCTGCACGGTTGGTGTTCCGTAAAGCACCAAAGTGAAACTGCTGTACCCATCCTTTTGCTGCATCCATCCGCGCTAGATCAAGCAGGATAGCAGTTTTAAATTTCTTGATATCAGTCCCTGTCACGGATTTTCCGCTTCGGGCAGAGATGAAAATGCTATTTATTTCGCTTTCGGTGAAATCCTTACAATATGGCTGTTCTATGCCGTGATCTGATATTCGGCAGCCATTGGTATGGAAATAGTCATGCCTGCGGTGTAAGGCCTCGATCAGGTCAGGGTAGCTTGAAATAGTAAAATTTGTGACCTCTTCCAGTTGGGTAAGGTATGAGTTGTAGGTTTGGCCCGTCTCAATGGCCATCGCTCTATCCGGCCTAAAAGCCGGCAAGACCTTGGCGGTACAGAAATCATCGTCGGCAATCAATTGGTGATAATTGAGGCTGTCAATTGGATCATCGGTTGTGCAGACCACCCGTACATTCATCTTTTTCAATAGACCACAGGTGCTGAATTCAGGTTGTGCCAGCAATTCTCCGCAGCGATTGTATATTTCCTCTGCAGTATCACTATTGAGGAGTTTGCTTTCAATGCCAAAAGGATTTTTTAGTTCAAGATGAGTCCAGTGGTAGAGAGGATTGCGTAGGGTTTTAGGTACAGTTGCAGCCCATGCCTGAAATTTTTCTCGATCGGTTGCATTCCCGGTTATGTATTTTTCCTTCACCCCATTGGCCCGCATAGCTCTCCACTTATAGTGATCACCGTAGAGCCATATTGAGGTGAGTGTTGGGAAATTTTTATTCGCAGCAATCTCCTCAATGGGAAGATGACAGTGATAATCATATATAGGCTGATCTTTAGCGTAATCGTGATAAAGACGTCTTGCGGTTTCTGTCTGCAGGAGAAAGTCATCTGAGAGAAATGGCTGCATGGCGGACCTCATCTGTTTAGCGTAATTCAGGAACCTTTCACCCGGTGCAGAATTTCACCGGCTTTCTCAACAAACAGGATTCCTTCAGCTTCCTTGTTTTTATAATCATTGAGATCAATGTTGTGGTAATTCATATAGCCAAGGTTAATCTTGCGGCACTCTTCTTCTGATAGTGAAGAAGCAAGGATAACCTGTATACGCGGTTTTTCGACTCCATTGTCCATTTTGCCTATTCCACGGACGTGAGTGGAGTGGGCCAGTACTCCGCGGGGAATATCTCTAAACTTGTTGGGCTGAGAGAGGAAATAATCGACTATGTGGTAGCCGATTTTTGCCATGTCATTTCCCCAGGTTTGTGACACTTCAGTGATGTGCGGAGCATAGATAATCAGCCTGCCACCTGGAGCAACTACAGATTCAAGTTTGTACATTACCTTCCCGCCGGTCCATAGTTCGTTATACATCTCGGGACAAACACCAAGAACGGTGTGATATGTTTTTTCTTTGAAAACCACATGGATTTTTTCTGACAGATCTGCAGCTGCCTCCCAGGACTCCTGGTAATCACCGGTGTAAAGACCATAAAGCGCTTTCTCTGTCTTTACCACCATTGACAAACAGTGAACAGGAACATCGACAAGTTGCATGGCCCGATTAATCACTTCACGTACAGGGGTATGTTTTACACCGATGGTTTCTGGGCAGGTTACAACAGCACCTAACCAGTGGAAAAAGTGAAGAAATTCTCCTCCCGATATACCTGGGAAAAGGTATTTGGCACCTCCTGAATAGCCCACCACCTCGTGCGGAAAGACAGGACCAAGCACTAGAATCTGATCATATTCAAAGATAGCCTTGTTAATATCGACTGGTACTTTTTCGCATAAACGGCCCCCTGAGAGTGCCTCTGTTTCTTCTGCTGTAAGGTAACCCAGCCTGGTAAAGGTTTCAGCAAGGTCCCAGCGATGATTATGAAAAATGGTATCTTGGAATAGAGTAGCGCGTTGCTCCGGTGATATGCCGTATAGTTGCATTGTCCTCTCGTCGCTTAGAGGCTGATGGGTGCCCAATGCAACCATAAAGTCAAGCTTTTTTGCTTCGGGACCGATGATCTCTTGAAGAATTGCAATCATCATCGGCAGGGGACAGGTTCTTGTGGTGTCCGGCGTTAAAACGAGTACACGTTTACCTCTGTATACTTCAGGTGGGGTGCCTGTGGAGACGATCTCTCTGATTTTGTCTCTTGTCAGGCCAACTGTTGTGTTGCCACTTCCTTTTAACATGGCCTCTTAGTTGATTAAATTTGGCAGAGTCAGTGATATTGCGGGGACGAAACAAACAAGCATAAGCGCAACCAATATTGCCAGATAAAATGGCCAGATCGTTTTTACCGCATCTTCAATTTTAACACCACCCACAGCACAACCCACAAAGAGGCAAGAGCCGACAGGTGGGGTGCAAAGACCGAGTCCCAGGTTGATAAGAAGTATCATGCCAAATTGATAGGGATCAATGCCAATCGAAATTGCAATAGGCATGAATATTGGTGTACAGATAAGAATGAGGGCTGCCATATCCATTATCATACCTAAAAGAAGAAGCATCAAATTGATCATTAAAAGGATGATGACAGGGTTGTCAGAGATACCAAGCAGAAACTCTGACATCTTGGTGGGAACTTGGTAGTAGGTAAGAAGATAGGCAAATGCTCCTGTGCAGGCAATCAGGATCATGACCATTGCTGTAGTCCTGACAGAATTGACCACTGCTATTTTAAAATTTTCCCAGGTAAGAGCTCTGTAGACAAGAATCGTTGCAAAAAACGCATAAATTACCCCAAAAGCTCCAGACTCGGTAACCGTAAAAATACCACTTAGGACGCCTCCTACAATAATAATGGCTGTCATCAGGCCAGGTAGTGCATAGAAAAAATTCTGTATGAGTATGACAAACCCTGGAAATGCCTCGGATGAATAGCCTCGCTTTACGGCAACCAGATATGCAACAACGGCCAAGCAGAGGCACATAAGTACACCAGGTAAAAAGCCAGCAAGAAAGAGTTTGGAAATTGATAAACCACCACCAGCTGCAACAGCAAAAAGGATCATATTATGGCTTGGTGGGATGATGATGCCGGCAAGGGATGAAGTTACTGTCACGTTTACCGCATAGTCATCATCGTACCCTTTTTCTTTCATCACCGGGATAAGGATAGAGCCAAGGGCAGATATATCAGCAATAGCTGACCCTGAGATTCCACCAAAAAGCATAGATGAGAGAACATTGACTACACCAAGTCCGCCCCGCATTGCGCCAACTGCGGACGAGGCAAGCCTGACAAGGCGCACGGCAATACCTCCGTGAAACATTAATTCGCCAGCAAAAATAAAGAATGGGATAGCCAGTAAAGCAAATATGGAAATTCCTGAAATAATTCTTTGAAAAGCTATCATCATCGGTAGCCCTTCGTACCAAAAAGCAGAGACAGCAGCAACACCAAGTGCAAAGGCTACAGGTAACCCGATAACCACACAGAAGGCAAAAATACTAAGTAAAATCAGCAGACCCATTAATCCCGAACTCCTTTTAATTGTGTTCTTGTCTATCTGTTCCTTTAAAAAAATGAATGAGGTGCCCGATGGAAAAAAGAAAAATAAGGACACCGCTAATCATAATTGGAAGAGATCTCCAACCTTCTGAGACATTTATGAGAGGGATCTTGGCTGCCCATTTAAATAGTGTCAGTTTGTAGCCGTAGATTGTCATTATTAGGCCAAAACCGGCTAGGATGAGATGGGAGAGTAGTTCAAAAAAGATCTGTAGTGGTTTTGGGCTTAACTCCTTAAATACTGATACTCCCAGGTGTGTTTTTTTGTGTACTCCAACCGAAGCTCCCAGAAACCCAATATAGACTACCAGAAGTAGAGACACCTGTTCAACCCAGGTTGGCGTTGCATTAAGTACGTACCTCCCAAAAACCAGCCACCCAAAGATAATTGTTAAGAATACCAAGGCGGTGCCTGTGATCACGATATTTATATGGCATATAAAATCTAAAAACCTGTCATATATGGATATTTTTTTTGGTGGGTTATTTGCCATGCTGCCTTCCTGCTAAATTGTCAAGATCTCTTTCTCGATCAGAGCAAAGGGCAATGAGCGATATTGTGGTGCTTCAACTAGATATCAATCATTGCCCCGGAGAGATGTTAGTGATTATTCAGTTTTCTGAATTAACTCAACCAAAGGTTTAAGGTCTGGATTTGTTGCAAGATACTTATCATATACGGGTTTCATCGCAGATTGGAAAGCGCTTTTATCAGTAATTTCGTTGATTTTAGCACCACCTGATAAAACCTTTGCCTTGCTTGCCTTTTCGCGTTCTTTCCAAAGTTTGCGTTGAAGAACAGCTGACTCTTGTGCCGCCTCTTTAACCCATTTTTTCTCCTGGTCAGAAAGTCCAGCCCAGACACTAGCATTAATGGCAACAATTTCTGGAATTATTAGGTGTTGAGAGTTTGAGTAATATCCAGCAACCTCATAATGGCCAGTAGATTCATAAGATGGATAATTGTTTTCAGCCCCATCTACAACACCAGTTTTTAAAGACTGGTATACTTCTGCAAAAGCCATTGGAGATGGATTTCCACCAAGGGCAGCGATCATACCTGAATAAAGATCATTATTCATTACACGCACTTTCATCCCTGTTACATCTGCTGGCTTTTCGATTGGCTTTGCGGCGTTATAAAAAGATCTTGCCCCTGCGTCATACCATGCAAGAGAGACCATTCCCTTTTTAGCAAGTCCCTCGTTCATCATTTCACCGGCTTTTCCATCGAGTACACGCCACATGTGATCTGTGTTCTTGAAAATAAATGGAAGAGAAACAACGTTGGCTTCAGGTACAATTGGACCGATTGGTCCCATGTTGAAATTGCCAATCTCTATACCACCGATGCGAAGTTGTTCGATTGCATCAGGCTGGCTGCCAAGAGTGCCCGAGTGGTACATTTTAAGAGTAATCTTGCCGCCTGATTTTTCTTTGAGAAGATCAGCAAATTTATCCATAGCTATTGTATTTGGGTACCCGGCAACATGGATATTCCAACCTTTCCATTCCTTAGCTTGAACTGAATGGGAAAAGCTAACAGCAATTGCTAAGGCTGCAACTGAGAGAGTAATTTTCTTGAAGCAATTCATGATGTCTTCCTCCTTTGATAGCATGCTACAGCACGCCGTTTTAGTTTAGGGTACTCAGCATGGTGGTTTGACGTTGGAACAAACCGAGAACCGGCTTTTTGTATCCCCATTTTTTAATAAAGTAAAAAAAGTCCTCCTCTCTTCTCTGTTAATGGTTTTTCCTTCATATGTTTTCTGCCTTTTTCAGGCTACAAATCCTGAGAAAATCAATGTAGTCTTTTTTACGAATTACTTACTTGAAGTACATACCTCCGTTTATTTCAACAATTTCACCTGTTATAAAGGAGCCCAGGTCTGTTGCAAAATACAGCACTGTGTTAGCCACATCGTCTGGAGTTCCAGCTCTTTTGAGTGGTGTGGCATTTATTCCTGCCTGGATTCCTTCTTCAGTATTAAATGTTGAGTGGAATGGAGTATCAAGTATCAAGCCCGGTGCAACAGCGTTTACGGTAATACCCTTCTCGGCAACCTCTTTGCTTAGCCCCCGAGTAAATGAGATTATTGCTCCTTTCGAGGCAGCGTAAGCTGTAGCGCCAAAGCCCCCACCGTTGTGAGCCGCTAAAGATGACATGTTAATTATTCTACCCCAGCCTTGGTTCATGAATTGAAGCGTTGCCTTTGTCACAAAAAAGGTACTGGTGAGGTTGACATTTATTGTTTTAAACCAGTGGTCTTCGGGCATTTCAGCAATAGTGTGCCTGCCAACCAGATGCCCTGCATTATTCATCAGAATATCTATATGTCCACCGAAGAAGTCTGCTATTTCATTTACTACTCTGTTTACCTGATTGCTGTCAGTGGCATCCAACTGGTATGCTAGGGCTTTAACACCCATCTTCTCTATGGCTTCAGCGGTGTCTTCACCATCTTTTTTGTGCGAGTAGTATGTAAGAGCTACATCTGCACCGCATTGTGCCAAAGCAAGAGATACCGCGCGGCCAATGCCGATATTACCACCAGTTACTAAGGCTTTTTTTCCCTGAAGGTCAAGGTTCATAATATTCTCCTATTAAACGGTGCCCCACCTACACAGGGGCGAAATTTGGTGATTGTATGTTTTCAATTTTCTTTAGCCAGTTGGCGAATTCTTTCTCGAGTACAGCCCATTTTCAATGAAATGGATGCAGCACATCGCACCACGTGAGTTGAGAGTCTTTCCCAGTTGAGATCAGGATTTGCCTTGAAGTCCCAGGCAATGCTGACTGCTGCTATTACCCTGTCTCGATAATCAAAAATCGGTGCCCCAACACAATGAGTACCCATCTCGTTTTCCTCATCGTCGGTTGACCAGCCTCTATTTCTAATTTTGCGTATCTCCGCCAGCAAGGTTTCAAATGTGGTGATAGTTTTCTTCGTCAGCTTGTGTAGCTGTTGCTCTGGGTATAAACGCTCTATTTCCTCGTCACTGCAACCCGAGAGCATCGCTTTACCCAGCGATGTAGCATGCAAAGGCAGCCTTTTTCCTATGATGGTATAGCGCCTTAAAGAATCAAATGTTTCTGCTTTGTCTATATATACAACTTCAGCTCCATCCATTATGGCGAGAAATGCTGTTTGGCCAGTTGACTGTGTCAGTTGGTGAAGGAACGGGCTTGCTTCAGTTTTTAGCTCCAGCCCATTCAAGTAAAGACTTGCCAGCTCAACAAAGCCCAAGCCAAGTTTGTAGTTACCCGTTTCCATATCTTTTTCGACATAACCCCGGTCTTTTAAAGATGACAACAGTCGATGAACTGTGCTTTTATGGAGATCGAGCCTTCGCGCAAGGTCAGTTATTGCCACACCTCGCGGTTCAGTTGATAAAAGTTCCAATATGTTGAAGGCTCTATCGATTGATTGTACGCTCATATTCCCTTATTTCCGGCGGTGTGGTTTATCGCATTCTCCCAGTGGGCCGTTCTTTCGAAAGGCCTGTTTTTATAATATGAAGCAGGTTACCGTGCCAGCCAACCACCGTCAACAGCCAAGGTATGGCCATGAATATAAGAGGCTGCATCAGATGCTAAAAAGACCACAGCTCCCTGAAGTTCCTCCGGCTTACCCCAGTCACCTGCCGGAATTCTATCAATTATCTGCTGGTTCCTAACCGGATCGTCCTGGATGGGCTTTGTATTGGCCGTACGCATATATCCTGGAGCTATGCCATTGACATTGATACCGTATGGGGCCCACTCACATGCCAATAGTCTGGTCAGCCCAAGTACTCCGCTTTTCGATGCAGTATAAGAGGGGACGCGAATTCCCCCCTGGAAGCTCAACATAGAGGCAATGTTGATAATCTTACCTCCTTTTGCATTATCTACTAAGTGGTTGGCAAAAGTTTGACTCAAGAAAAACAGGCTTTTCAGGTTGACATTCATCACCTCATCCCAGTCCTTTTCGGTGAACTCAAGAGCACTATCTCGACGAATGATTCCTGCATTGTTCACCAGAATGTCCACAGTGCCAAATTCGGAGACAGATTGTTTAATAATTGTCTCTGCAGTTCCGCTCTCAGCCAGATTAGCTCTCAGCGGGAAAAATCTGCTATTTGAGCTTTGAAATTGGTCAAGGGATTCGGGTGGGGTCGAGTTGTACACACCAATGACATCTGCACCAGCATCTACAAGTCCCACTGCCATTGCCCGGCCGAGTCCGCTATTGGCTCCGGTGATGACGGCGACTTTGCCTTCAAGGCTGAACTGTTTCTGCATAATATTATCACTCCTCTATTTGAGATCTGACATTTGCACTCCATCCATGTCATCAAAGACTTGATTTTCGCCTGCCATACCCCATATAAAAGTGTAATTAGAGGTTCCTGCACCGGAGTGAATTGACCAGGATGGTGAGAGCACGGCCTCTTCAGAACGGACAACAATATGACGGGTTTCGTCAGGTTCTCCCATTAAATGAAAGACAAGCTGGTCACTCTCCAGATCGAAATAGAAATATGCCTCCATTCTTCTCTCATGGGTATGTGTCGGCATGGTATTCCAGACACTCCCAGTTTCCAAGGAGGTCATGCCCATGACCAATTGACAACTCCTGATACCGTCTGGGTGGATGTATTTTCTAATTGTCCGGTTATTGCTGGTAGAGGCATCACCTAACTCTACGGGTTCAGCCTCTGCAAAATTGGCTTTTGCAGTTGGGTAGGATTTGTGAGCAGGTGAGGAAATACAGTAAAACTTTGCAGGTAAAGTAGGGTCGCTGCTGGTAAAAGTTATATCCTTGGCACCTTTACCAATATAGAGGCCATCTTTGTTTTCAATGCTGTGCTCTTCTCCATCAACACTGATGTTACCTTGACCACCAACATTAATGATACCCATCTCCCTTCTTTCCAGGAGATGATTTCCGCCAATTATCTTTTGGTCAATCTGCAGAGAAACAGGTTTTATCGGCATAACACCCCCAACAATGAGTCTATCATTGTGGCTGTAGACCATACGAATGGTATCGGCAATGAAGAGCTTTTGGATCAAAAAGTTTTCACGTAAATCTGCAGTATCCATCGTTGCAGCATGGTCTGGATGGGTAGCATAACGTATCTCCATGAGTGTCTCCCCTGTTTTGATTGTTCTTCACCGAATTTGTCGCCTATCTTCCAAAATAGCGAAAAAAGTAAGATTGCAAAAAATAGTACTTCGCCGCAATATGGCACGAAGTTTCGTAATGTGAAACCAATTAAAAAGACAATTAACAAGATTTTATCTGAGATGGCAACCTTTTTGTTTAAAATATCCCCCCACTATCTTTTTGTATAATGACGTTTTTATTGGTTGACAAGGTGATTGTATGCATATTGTGTTAATTGAAATTTTTCCTCTCTTGACTATATTATTAAAACAAGGTTTTATATCGTGAAACAAAACTATTGTAAATTCCCAGGTGAAATATGATGTCTTTCGACATTGCCCTCATTGGCGAATGTATGATTGAACTGCAGGAAATCAGTCAGGGTAACATTCAGCAGACCTTTGGAGGTGACACGCTCAATACTGCCATTTATATGGCCCGAATTGGCAGAGGTATGCCTGTGAACGTCGACTATGTTACAGCGGTAGGCAGTGACTCGTTTTCACATGCAATGATAGAATTCTGGGAGAAAGAACATGTGAGATCCTCAATGGTCCAACGTGTTGAAGGTAAACGTCCCGGTCTCTATTATATTCAACTTGATGAGGATGGGGAGAGGTCCTTTCACTACTGGCGAAATGAGGCAGCAGCTAGGGGATGCTTCGAATATTCCGGAAGTGCGAGAATACTCAAAGATCTGGAAAAGTATGATGCTCTTTATTTGAGCGGTATAAGTATGGCGATACTTTTACCACAAAGTCTAGACAACCTTCTTTACAGGCTGGCTGAATTAAAAAATAGTGGTGTACACATCTATTTTGACTGTAATTTTCGCCCTCATCTCTGGAATTCAAAAGAGGTGGCGATCAAAGTTTACCGAAAGGTTTTTTCCTTTGCCCACACAGTACTCCTTAACCTCGAAGAGGGGGAAGTGTTGCTTGATTGCCTCAGCGAAAGTGCCATACATGCAGAATTGAAAAAAGTGGGAGTCATTGAATCAGTTGTGCGAAGGGGAGCTGATCCCTGTTCAATTAATAGCAATGGCAGTGTATGCAATGTTCCAGCTTTGACGGTAAGCAAGGTTGTAGACACGACAGCTGCAGGTGATTCGTTTAGTGCGGCATATCTGCTTGCCCGCAAATATGAAATCTCAGTACCCCGAGCTGCAGCATTTGCCCACAGGGTCGCTGCATATGTTATATCACACAAAGGAGCAATTGTACCTGCTGATGGAATTCCTTCGCTTCTGGAATTGATCGATTAATAACTTTTTTGCATTAAAGCCCGGTGACAAACATGGATGTAAAAGTCAAACATGAAGAGTTGCTCGAACTGGTATCGGATAGGCTGTCAGAAGCAGGACTCAATAGGAAGCATGCTGATATCGTTGCAGAAGTTCTTACCCATGCAGATCTGCGAGGTGTGCGTTCTCATGGGGTTATGAGGACTGAACATTATACCAAACGTCTTCTGGCAGGTAGCCTTAATCCTAATCCGTCATTTTCATTGACCAAGCTGCGAGAAGGTGCCTCAATTTTCAACGCTGATGGCGGGATGGGGCATGTAGCATGCGAATTGGCAATGAAAGATGCTATAGAAACAGCCTCAAAGACAGGTATAGCCATGGTGGGCATAAAGGATGGCAGCCATTGCGGTGCCCTTTCCTACTTTGTTTTGGAGGCAACTCGAAATGACATGATAGGGATAGCTCTGACACAGACGGACAAGTGTGTTGCACCTTTTGGTGGGGTTTCACCGTTTTTTGGTACAAATCCAATAGCCTTCGGTTTTCCTTGTAAAAAAGAGCCCGCTGTAATTCTTGATATGGCAACCAGCAATACAGCTTACGGTAAAATCCTTCATGCCAAGGAAACTGGAACACCGATTCCAGAAGGTTGGGGTATAGATGATAATGGAAATCCAACCACCAATCCGCACAAGGTAAAGGCTATGACTCCGTTCGGTGGCTATAAAGGATACGGAATTGCGATGGCGATTGATATTCTCACAGGTGTTTTGCTGGGAGCACAGTTTGGGCCGCACATAACTGCAATGTATGGAGACTACGATAAAAAAAGAAACCTCGCCAGCCTGATGATGGCTATAGATCCCTCAACGTTTATTTCCCTTGATCACTTCACCAACCAGATGGATGCCTTAGTTTCCGAGTTGCATTCCCAAAAGGCTGGTCCTGGGTTTGAAAAAGTTCTCGTCGCGGGTGATATGGAGATTATGTATGAAGTAGCTCATAGGGAAGAGGGAATACCTGTTTTATCGACTGTTTACGATTTTCTAAAGGGAAGTGATGGATGATAGAAATGCGGATAAACCCTATATAAAAATGAGAACCAGCAATGGACATCAAGCAAAAACTTGAAGCACACAAGCTCATACCAGTAATAAGTCTGCCAGATGTAAAAGCGGGACCTAAATTAGCAGGAATCTTAAATGAACATGGTTTTGGCGTGGCTGAGATAACCTTTCGGACACGCTTTGCAGCTCAGGGGATTGCTGAGATACGCAAGCAGTTTCCCAAGATGACCTTGCTCGCTGGCACTGTGCTGTTCCCTGAACAGGCTGCTGCTGCTGTTGATGCAGGTGCCGAAGTAATTGTTAGCCCCGGAACCGAAACCACCATTATCGAATATTGCAAGACTTTAGGTGCTCCGATTATACCAGGCGTGTGTACAGCATCAGATATTCAAGTAGCACTTACGAAGGGGATAGATATCCTCAAATTCTTTCCGGCAGAACTTTCGGGCGGTGTTAAAGCAATAAAAGCAATGCTTTCAATTTATCGCAACATTTCATTCATGCCAACTGGCGGAATCACATCAGCCAATGCCTTGGAATATCTGGCAGTGGATAGAGTTCTCTGTTGCGGTGCTACCTGGCTGGCACCTGAGTCATTGCTTGCTGCAGGAGACTGGGATGGTATTTCATCTCGTATACACGAGGCGGCAAAAATGCTGCAGAATAGCTGAGCAAGCTTGGGTCAAAACAGAAAACATAATCAAATCTTGAATTCATCATAAAGGAGTCTGTGATGGGATATCTTGAGGACATGTTTGGACTAGAGGGTAAAAATGCCCTTGTAACCGGAGGTGCCGGTGCTATTGGCACAGTAATGTCAGAAGCCCTTCTCAGGGCTGGCGCCAGAGTTATTATCTGGAGCAGGAGTCAGGAGTCCATTGACAAGGCTCTTGGCTATCTCAAGAAGTTTGAAGGTAAGAACAATATGGTTAGCGGTATTCAGTGTGATACTGGAGATGAAGAAGAGGTTAAGAGTACACTAGTCCAATCAGTGAGAAATTACGGTAATATAGATATCCTGATCAATGGTGTCGGGGGAAATATTGGCAAGTCAACCTTTGTCGAAACAGAAATAGACATTTTCGAAAAGGTGCTTCATCTGAACGTGGTTGCAGGTCTTGTGGTTCCGACTAAGGTTTTGGCTTCCTACTGGATGGAGAATAGCCTGGAAGGATCAGTTATTAACCTAACATCAATGGCTTCATACAATCCATTGTCGGGTGTATGGGCATATGATGCGGCCAAATCTGCTGTATTGAATCTTACCATGGCCACCGCCAATGAGTTTGCCAGCAAAGGTATTCGAGTGAACGCCATTGCACCTGGCTTTTTTCTGGGAAAACAGAATAAAGCGCTGTTGGTGAACCAGGAAACTGGGGAATACACCGAGAGGGGCAAAGCGGTCATTGCCCATACACCTTATGGGCGATTTGGAGATGTCCAGGAACTTGCAGGCGCAACCCTCTTTCTTGCCAGCAACACTGCGTCTGGATTTGTGACCGGTGTGTCAATTCCCGTTGATGGTGGCTATCTTGTCCATAATATTTGATAATGTGACACTGCTAATAATTAGTTTCTTAAAATAACAGAATTCCATATACGCCATGAAAACCATAACATGCATTTCACCAGGAAATTTTGAACTAAGTACCCAGGAAAAACCACAGAGAGATATAGGCGAGGCCTTGGTTCGCATTCGCAGAGTCGGGGTTTGTGGCACAGATATTCATGCATTTGCGGGTAACCAGCCATTTTTCAGCTACCCTCGTGTGTTGGGCCACGAACTAGCCGGTGAGATTGTGGAAACAGGTGGTGAAGAGTTGGGGCTTACGCCGGGCGATCGGGTTGCTATACTGCCTTATTTGGAATGTGGCAAATGTGTTGCCTGCAGGTCTGGCCGAACCAACTGCTGTTGTGAGATGAATGTCTTGGGAGTACATAGCGACGGTGGTATGCAGGAGTATATCACAGTTCCTGTTGACCATCTGATAAAAAGTGAAACGCTTGCCATGGAGCAACTGGCAATGGTTGAATGTATCTCTATTGGTGCCCATGCCGTGAGAAGAGCGGCTATATCCAAAGGGGAAAAGGTTCTGGTTGTCGGAGCTGGTCCAATAGGCTTGGGTCTATCACAGATGGCGCAAATTGCAGGTAGTGAGCTCATTATCATGGATATTGATGATGGAAGACTGTCGTTTTGCCGCAAGTCTTTGGGGGTACAACATACCATCAATGCCAAGACCGAAGACCCAAATAATCGGCTGGCAGAACTCACAGATGGCGATTTTCCAACCGTGATATTTGACTGCACCGGTAACCCAGAGTCCATGATGAGAGGCTTTAGTTTTTTAGCTCATGGCGGCCGCTATATTCTTGTCAGCCTCGTCTTGGCGGACATCACTTTTAATGACCCTGAGTTTCACAAACGAGAAACCACACTTCTTTCAAGCCGCAACGCCACAAAGGAAGATTTCATGTGGGTTATGGAGTGTATGGAAAAAGGCTTACTCAAAATTGAACCCATGATAACTCATCATTGTCAGTTTGAAGAAATTGTCACAAACCTGCCGAAATGGGGAATCCCTGGGAGCGGCGTTATTAAGGCAATGGTTGAACTGGAGTAAAAAATACTCCAGACCAGAAATTTGATGGTCTCTCCACCTTTCGTGTTCTCTATTTTTGTATCAGTAACAACAAGTCAATAGATCCTTTTCGTATTTATACCTTCAATGAGTATCTTCTTCTATCATCATCTTAAAAAGCGGAATTCATATAAATCCAGAAAAATCAAAGCCCTTTTTCCTGTAAAAAGGGAGCATATGCCTGGTCTGTTTCCATGATATGGTTTTTCAGCCAATCAGTAAGAAAGTTCATTAAATCCATCGAAAGACCTGCTTTACCTGAAGCAAAGTCTTTTTGAAAACGTGTGACTTTTTCGACAAGGGCTTGGTGGTGCTTCTTGTGATTTTCTGAATCTGGATAATTGTGTTCTGCAAAGAGTTTTTCCTCATATGCAAAGTGTGAAACGGTATATTGTGCTAGTTTTTCCAAAATCTTGCCGGACTCAGTGGCACCTGCTTTTGCTTTCATCGCCCGGTGAAGTTGGTTAACTAAGGACACCAGTTGTTTGTGCTGATTGTCAATTTCATTGATTCCAATAGTAAGATGGTTAGTCCATGGAAATAGCTCGCTTTCACCTGCAGTCTCAATCCTCTTACTTTTCTGATCGTTGAAGGAGACCTTGAAGACACTGATCATGTTGCGTAATTCTGAAGAGAGTTTCGACAGATCCTCTGAGTTTGAACGCATCACATCACTACGATTATTCATCTCCTGAGATATATTGCTAACCTCCCCCATATCTCTGGCAATTTCTGCTGAAACCTGGGAGCTTTGAGCTACGTTTTCGTTTACTTCAGAGATTCCCTGTGAGGCTTGTTCAATATTCATAGCTACTTCTGCAGCTTTTTCCGACTGTTCAGACATTGATTCGGCAATCGAACTGACTATGGAGTCGACGTCGTTAATGACTTGATTTATCTTACCGACTTCATTAATAGTTCCGGTTGTGCTGTTTTGAATACCTGCTATTTTCGTTTTTATTTCCTGGGTGGCTTCTTGTGTCTGCTGTGCAAGGCTTTTTATTTCACCAGCAACCACAGAGAAACCCTTACCTGCCTCTCCAGCTCTTGCCGCTTCAATTGTTGCATTGAGTGCGAGCAGGTTGGTCTGGTCAGCAATTTCAGTGATAACCTCGGTGACTTTACTAATTTCATTGGCAGCATCACCAAGCAATCCAACATTTTCTGAAGCGATTTGCACCTGACCTGTGGCAGTATGTGATACTTCCATGGCTTTATCACATTTAACTACAACACCTTCGAGGGTGTCTTTCATTTCAATGGCGGTTTCCGCCACCAAACTAATGTTAGTTGAAGCCTGCTCGCTGGCAGCTGCGACAGAACTCATGCTGGTATTCATTTCCTCACTTGCTGTCGCGACTGTGTTTGCTTTGAGACTCAGATTAACAGATTCGTTTTTCAGCGAATCTGAAGCTGACAAGACTTCAAGTGCAGATGATGTTACGGTTTCGGAATTACCCCCAATTTCGACAATTATGTTATTAAGCCGTTGGACAAAAGCGTCAAACCAACTGGCCACAATGCCTATTTCATCAGTCCTCGTACTGTTAAGTCTTTTAGTCAGGTCACCCTCACCTTCAGCCGCATCACGCAGCCCTTCAGTGATACCTGAAAGTGGGCGAATAATCATAAAATTGAGAAGAATGCCGAAGAGCAGCAGAATAATAACACCACAGAGTGTACCAACTATCATGACCACATTGGTAGTGTTGATATTAACTTCTTGAGACGAGTCTTCAAGGATGGCGCCAGTTTGACTAAGGGCTTGAATATTTCCCTTCTGAACAGTGTTAAGGTTATTCTCAATTTGATCGATTACACTAGCCGATTCGCTGGCAAGAACGTCCCTGATGGTTTTCTCATTGTCTTTCTTCAAAGTGTCAAAGCGTCCGCTCATGGCAGAGATTTCTTCAGTTATAGTCTTTCTTGTAATTCCAACAACAATAGTTCCGACTTTTAGATTGTAATAGTCGATTTGGAGTTCGTGAACGTAAACATTTGGATCGCTTTTTGATTTTTCCAATACCGTAAGAGTTTCCTGATGCTCCTCATCCAGTTCATTATTTTCATCGAATTCAAAATTCTCAAGATAAGAAACCATATAGTCATCGACTCGATTGAGATAGCTGGGTAACGGCTCATCATCTTTACCAAGAAAAAGTATGAAAAGTATCTCTTCAGACTTTGAGCCAGCCTTGCTGAGGTTAATCAAAGTGTCATAGTCTTTAGACATGATACTATCAGAACCAACGCTGGCAATTAGTGAAGCAACTCCATGGGCATTGGATTTTAGCAGTTTTTCCATACCGGTTGTGACATTTCCTTCCTCGTTTACAAGGGCTGTTTCTGTATCAGTAAGTATTTTATCTGCAACCTTCTGGCCCATGTCCGTGAGTGACTGACTGACATCATTCTCAAGTCTCTGAAATTCTTGCTCTGCTATCACGCTGGTTTCCTTGAGTTTGGCATTCACCTCTTCGCCCATCTTTTCAAGCAGAAATCCCTGGCGGAGCTGAATCGTAAAACATAATCCGGTAAAGGATATCGCCAGAATTACACCCAAAACCGTTAATACCTTAATACTGAGTTTATCATTGATGAACTTAAACATTTTGTCTTCCACACAATACAGGAGATATGGTTAATAGATTGAATTAGTTGTTACACACCATTGATTTTATGTCAGGAAAAGTGATTAATACAAGGCGAAAAATTATTTTCATTATTATTTTTACTCCTTAAGCAAAAGGAAAAAGGGCAGGGCAAACATAATTAGAAGCTCTATGCAATTAGGCCATTTCCTAAAAACCTGCGTAAAAGTCTCTTTTCGATTGAAACCTGCTGGGCGAATCAATCACTCTGCTTCGCAGGGTTTGAAAAAATACTTCAAGCTAGATTTTAGAATAATAGAAATGTATACCGGGAATTGCTGTTGTTATCTGGACATTCACCGCCAAAGATTCACTGGTGGAAATTATGCCCATTTGCATCCTAACATTCTCATCTCCACACATTGGTGGTTGATGGAGTTTTCTGTGGGGGAGCGGATAGTTTTATGTGATGTTGAAGATGAATCTCCAACCGCAAAGGGGGTGGTATAATCCCCTTTATTCTTCTTATTTACAGATTGTAGAGAATTAGCCCTTTTCTTGATGATATTATCTTAGCTTGTGCAAAACTGCTGAGTTGTCCTGGCTGAATCATCTGCTAACTGCTTGAGTGTTCCCGAGGTATCGAAAATAGAAAGCACAGCTTCGTCGGCTTCTGTAACAGAATCGATTATTGTGTTGATTCTCATGGCCATTTCATCGGCATTTACGGATGCTTTTGATACTTTACTGTTTGAATAATCTAGTTTTTCAGATGCAGACGATAGAGAACCTGAAATTTCGTTCACTGTGGCTCTCTGTTCTTCTACGGCGGTGGCAATAGTTGATACCATGTCAGTATTAGATGATACAATTTCTGTGGCATCTACAATTCCAGTTATAGTTGTCTGGGTTACTTTCTGGACTTGGTTGATCCTGTTTTGAATTTCAGTTGCAGCATTTGCTGTTTGATGTGCAAGCTCTTTTATTTCATTTGCAACAACAGCAAAACCTTTTCCTGCTTCTCCAGCGCGCGCTGCTTCAATGGTTGCATTAAGAGCCAGAAGATTTACCTGCTCAGAGATTTCGGCTATGGTCTCTGTAACATTACTGATATCATCTCCGGCGGCTCCCAGTTCCTGGACATCTTTTTCAAGAAGCTCCATTTTCTTTCTTGTGTTTTCGGTATTGTGTTGGGCTTTGCCTGAGGTTTCAGAGATTTCAGAAACGGTGTTGTTGAGTTCCTCAACAGCTGATGAAATAACATGAATGTTTCCTGTTGACTCTTCTAGTATTGACGCTATCTCCTTCATATCAGTGCTCATGGAGCTGGCAGAGTGAAAAACTGTTTGAGATGTCTTTTTGGCAGATGATGTCTTCTCTTGAATAACTTTTATAAAGGAGTGAATTGATTGAGCAACACCATTTAGTTGAACAGTACTTCCTTGTAGGTTAATTATGATTTTTTGTAGATTTTCTATAAATGTATTTAAGAACCTTGAGACCTTTCCTGTTTCATCATTGGCACGCACCGGTAGACGTTTTGTGAGATCTGCTCCACCAGAGCTGTTGTTTTCAAGACTGGAAGTGACTATTTGAAGAGGTTTGCCTATGAGGCTAGATATAAACAGTGCCCCAATTGCTGCCATAATAATAACAACAACAACGATGGAGATAAAAACAATTGCGATTTTGTGTATTTTTGTATCAGCTTTAGAGCTTATTTCCTGCAATAATTCTTCCGTATTTAGATTGAGTGTATTCTGCGATTTGGTTATCTGAATCTCATTTACGACCTGTCTGAAGTCAGCCAATGAGGTGTTTTTGTAATCATTTAAAAAAAATAAGGTTAAAAAGGTCATGAGAATACCAAATGCAATAGTAGACGGGATGACAAAACCAGAAATTTTAACCCTAATAGATTGGTCCTTGAGAAACTGAAGCATAGCAGGTTTTTATGTGTATATGTTTGTATTTGTGTTAGTGTTGTAAGTGGTTTATGCACTACTTAATATTTTTGCATCGCTTTGTTTATTAATTTATTAAATTAATAAACACTAGCATTGTATAGAAACAATCTTTAATTATCAAGGCTTGACGTTGAAAAATTTTCTCCCTTCTAAATTTTCCTAAAAATATTACATTGTGCTATATGCTCATTTCCGAATCAAGAACGACATATTTTGGGTAAATGTTGTTAACTTTGAATAAAATCTAGTTTTACCAAAATTAGATATTAGCAAACTTCCCAAAATTCAGTTGAGCTGGCGTCACCTTTAAAAATTTTTTAATCGTATATATTTTGCGATGTTGAACTGTTAATAACTTAGAGTCTGACAGTAGTTGAGCTGACCATAAAATTAGTCTAGCAAGCATCTCAAGAATGGCAGGATTACAGGTATGCCACGCGAACAGAAAAGCATTAGGAAAAAAATGGGGATCTGGGAAACTCTCATTCATATATTATGAAAATAATTTTTCGACATCTTTTCTTGTTAATATCTAAAATTGTATAATAATTCTATAAAGGATTAAAAATGATGAAGGTAATTTCACTACGAGGTGAGTTAACTTTGTATGATCTTAAAAGCACCAATAGAATTGGTAAAGAAAGATCGACCAATTGAGGTTGTAAAAGCGTTATGAGAAGAGATTGGAGAATGAGGATACCGTACAAAGGGAATATCCTAAACCTCACCTCAGTGGTATATGATTCTTCATCTATGTTGTTAAACTTAATAACCGGTTGGCAAAGAAGAGAGATCATCTTTTTGATTTGTCTTTAATAAAAAGACCCAATCGGCAATGCAAACATCAGGGGATACTCAAATTAAAGGAGAGCAATATGAAAAATTTATTTCTTGTTTTATTTGGTATAGGCTTGATGGTAATGGCTGGTTGCAGTTCTGAAGATACAGAGAAAGCAACTGAAACTGCAAAAGAAGCTACAGAAAAAGCAGCAAACGCAGTAAAAGAGGCGACAAATAAAGCTGTGGACAAAACCAAAGAAATCGCTGACGATACTGTGGAAGCAAGTAAAGATGCTGCTGAAGCTACCAACGAAGCTGCCGGTGAGGCCGCGGATAAAGCTAAAGAAGTAGCAGGTGATGCTGTGGAGGCTGGCAAGGATGCGGCTGATGCTACCAAGGAGGCAGCCGGTGAGGCCGCGGATAAAGCTAAAGAAGTAGCAGAAGATGCTGTGGAGGCTGGCAAGGATGCGGCTGGAGCTACCAAGGAGGCTGCCGGTGAGGCAGTGGATAAAGCGAAGAGCGAATAACTGAGGTGAATGTTAGCTTTTGAACTTCGCATTCTAACCGGTCATTTTCCTCAATATTAAAAAAAACGGTCAAAAGATGAAAGAGAAAAGAGTGGACTATGGGGTGTTCATATCTCTGTGCTATTCCCAATGACCACTCAAAGAGTTTTATTTATAAAGAGTAAACGCCGGCTCAGAAAGTGGATGTATATAAATTCATACTGGAAGAGTCGGCTTTTTTGTCTGAGTTGGTTAATTGAAACCATAGCAGCATTATCCCTTGATCAAATATAATTACCTGCCCAGAATAGCATTTTCAAATATTCTTCCGTAAGTGTCCATTTGGGAAGATTACGAGGTGAACTCTAAATCCAAGTGAGTCCCTTGCCGTTTCCTAAAAATAATTCATGCGGGGATAAGATTATGACAGATCTGTCGGTACACTCCTCCTCTAACTTAGTAATCTTGCGGATTGACAGATCGGAGAGAATTACCTCTATCCCTAAGAAGTAAACTTCATCATGTTTTCAAGAAAAAGCCCAGATACGAAGACAACTTCGCCAAAGCTATATTTCCAATTCTCTAGCTGAAATTTTGCCCTTCTGTTTTTTGGCATATATTTTCAGATAGTTATCACCTCTTCATACCTCTATTCAAGCTCCAGCAGGCTGTCGTCGAATTAATGGCACATCGCTTGCTCTAGTATCCCCAAGTAAAACATTCCAGTTCATTAATTTGAGTACTCCTACGCGTAAGTCAAAAGTACTCAACAAACGTTATGGAGGAATCTTCCCGAATCTTCAGAGACTAAGTGAAAAGCATCTTGCTTGTTGGGATGGTGACTTGCTTTGCTGGGTGCAATAGAAGTGAAGAACTATTTTCGACGGTTATTCAATCAACGCCCAAGGCAAAAAAACATTGACTGAGGAGGCCAAAATGCACGATTTAGACCAAAATTTTGAAACATCGGAATATGAATATGAAGCATATGAAATGGGAGAATTCGAAGAAGAATATGAAGATGAATTCGAGGATGAATATGAGGATGAATATGAATATGAAGACGAATTTGAGACCTTTGGTGAACTTGAGTCTCTAGGCGTTTTTAGTGAATCAGAGGAGATGGAACTCGCTGCGGAACTGCTTTCTGTTTCTGATGAGTATGAGATGGAGCAATTTATCGGAAAACTCATAAAAAAGGCGGGTCGTAAAATTCGTAAATTTGCAAAATCATCCACAGGTAGAGCCCTTGGTGGAATATTAAAGAAAGTAGCAAAGCGAGCACTACCTATTGTCGGTCGTGCCGCTGGTACATTCCTGGGTGGACCGGCAGGAGGTGCCATTGGTGGGAAAATTGCCTCTGCTGCCGGAAAAGCTTTTGGGCTGGAGCTTGAGGGCTTGAGTCCTGAAGATCAGGAATTTGAGGTAGCCAAGCGATTTGTCAGATTTGCTGGTGAAGCAGCAAAGAAAGCAGCTCAGGTCCCGAAAAGTGCTCCCGCTAAAAAAGCGGCTGCAATAGCGGTTAAAACTGCAGCGAGAAAGCATGCACCTGGTCTAATGACGCCAAGTTCTAAAAGCATGGCTATCACGGGTGGTCGAAGAGGGAGCGGACGCTGGATTCGCCGGGGTAGAAAAATTATTCTTCTAGGGGTCTAAACGATCATGGCTATTTCGTCCTTTGCTGCCTCAACCTTGAGTCGAGAAGCACGAGGCCTTCTGACCCGTCTTGCGAGGGTAAAACCTTTTGCATTGATAATGCCTGCGGTCGCTGCTGCAGAAGTATCATCATCTGCAGCGACCGCCATTGAGCATTATCTGGTTGAAGGTCGACGTGATCTCTACACTCTGGTAACCCGATATCTCAGATGGTTAGATTCTGCCCATGGACGTCGCACAGAAGCAGCCGAAGCGCAACGCCGCTTATCAATTCTTAGGCTGAAGTTCAATGCTGTTCTGACCCAATTCGACATCTTCGCCGATGCTCTTATTCAGAGATCTGAATATGAAAATGGTGTCTGGCTGGCCGGCTTGGATTTACTCGCAGCTGATGCTCTATCATTGCCTGGCAAGTTCTACCGGTCACCGCCGGTGATCACCTATCTGGATCGGGGCCATGGAGCAGCCATTAGACGGGCGCGAACGCGTCTTCCAGGTGGAGGTAAAAATCCAGTTGCCATTATCAGAATTCCTCGCGAACGCATGGTGGGTAGCGGCATAGCCTCCTCACTTATACATGAAGTTGGTCATCAGGGAGCTGCCTTGCTCAACCTCATTGATTCAATGCGGATTGTTCTGCGGAAAGAACAGAAAAAACACTCTCCTCATCGCCAAACTGCCTGGATATTATGGGAGAGATGGATTTCTGAAATACTGGCTGATTTCTGGTCTGTTGCAACTGTTGGAGTGGCTGCAACCCAAGGTCTTATTGGTGTTGTTAGTCTGCCCAGAGCTTTTGTTTTTCGAATCAATATCGATGATCCACATCCGATCCCGTGGATACGGGTGAAACTCAGTACTGCTATGGGGCAGGCGTTGTATCCTCACCCTCAATGGAAAAAGCTGTCGCGTCTTTGGGACGGTTATTATCCAAAAGCGGATCTGGATGCCCGAAAACTCGACATTATCGAGGTATTGGAAGAAACCATGCCACAATTTGTACGATTGTTGATAAATCATCGACCAAAGTTACTCAAAGGCAAATCCCTGCGGCAGGCATTCCCACTTGCACAACGCAGTCCAGATAACTTAGCACTGCTATTTGAGAGATGGCGTCGCTTACCACGAGAAATGGAAAGAGCTTCACCATCACTGGTTTTTGCGGTGCTGGGCCAAGCCGGCCAGAACAGGAAACTGGCTCCGGCACAAGAAAGCAGAATTGTAGCAAACTTATTAAACAAATGGGCAATCAAGAGAGCAACTGGCTTTCAATCGCTTCCAAAATCATTAAGACTCCAACGGTCTTTATCACACAAAATATTGGCAGCAGCCCTGTAAGGAGGTCACTATGAGCCCGGATACGTCATTCACGTTTGAATATGGACCGGAAACGATCGGTCCAGAAGGTCAAGTTACATTTGAAGTAATACCTCCAGATACCAAAACGTACAGTTATAAATGGACATATGGTGGCGATGAACTCTATCCCCTAAAAGGCAGCGGTGGCAAAAGCCTCATCTGGACTGCTCCCAAAGCTTTTGGTCTGTATAAAATCAATCTGGATGTAACCCTAAACAAAAGATCAGTTATAAAAGGTCAACAGTTTGAAATTGAAGTGACAGCTGCGCCTCTACCCCAGGTTGCTCTGAGGAAACTGGACAAGGTAGCCGAGAAAGTCGATAAAATGGGAGAGGCACTTACCAATGTAGGGAGTCTCCAAGATGCAGCTGATACGGTTGCCACCAGTATAGATAATGCATCTGGCATTTTTGATCCTGATACAATTATAGACTCGGCCGAGACAGTTGTTAACAGTCTGCAAACTCTAGCCGATAGTGTTTCTGGAACCCTGAGTGTACAACATGAGCAAAATGTTGGGCCGGAAACCCATAATCAGGCATTATGGGTCACCATACGAAATAGATCAAAAGCCATCGGTTTCAATAATTACACAAAATTCATTGACGAAGTCTTGTGCGGTGAAAATAGCTACGCCACAAGCAATGACACGTGTTTTGGAAATGAAAAAGATCGTCTAAATAGGATTAAAGACGATTTATCGATGACTTTTCACGGAGTCGATGCATATAAATTCCTCAAAACTGCGACCGAGGTGTTCCTCCTCCTTGAATGCGGTGTGAAAATCGATGAGGCTCTCTATGATGAGCTTGAGGAGGCTGGCAGGCTGCGCAATTGGCCGGCTCTGGACTACCAAACAGCTAATGATAAATTAAATACATACATTGAGCCGGGAAGACTACCTTACCTGCAACGTATTCTCGATCAGGTCTTTAAAGATCAAAACACTGAATATCCTTATTGCGCCGGTGTTTTAAATTCAGCCCTGGACTGCCCGTGTCTGCTTGAGCTCATCTGGTCTTACTGGCATGAGGAAGGAGGCTTGGTGCAAACGCTTAATGCCATTTCCAGGCGGTTCCAAAACAAGCGTGGAAGTGGTACTAGAGATCCCCTGGCTCAATTGGAGATTTCACCTTTACGCCCTCTAAACAACCTGCTGTGGGGGTATGTCCAGGAAAACAGGGAAAGGCTTTCAATATCGCGACGGGCTTCTGAATACCTCCATCATTATGGGATTACTCTGGTTGGCAAGGCTATTCCCAAACTCAGGCCGGCGGATAATCGCTCGAAATTCCTGGAAGCTTTCCATACCCTGCTTTTTCGGACCCATCATTATTTTCAGGAAGTCTCTGACACTCATGTGGTACCGGATGGGTTCCCGCTGCTCAACAGCCTTAAAGAGGTGCATATGTTGTTGGCTGAAGGTGCCCATAACCAGTTTGGCGATTTACCCTGGACTTCACGGGTTGAAATGCTCATAGAACAGTGGCTTCTGGCACGACCTGAAATGCAGGATTTCCTGCGTGGCCGGGCGATGGTACCATATAAAGAAGCCTGGATGGGTACTGCTGATACCATGAAAAAACTGCAAGGCTGGACAGATGTACCGGTTACTCATTTCCGCGACCTTGGTGTCTATGGCGAGCAAGTCCTTCTTTCCGTAAGATATGACGACTGGATTGATGATGCCCGAAATGAAGATGATGCAAAGAACTGGGCAGATTACTGGAAGCCGGAGATCCAGGGGTATATGCATGCATATAGGGCTGCAACAGGAGTGGATCTTACCAATGCAGCCTCAAAGCGTGAGAAGATAGATGCGAAAATGCCAGCAGTCCACCTGCGTCAGCGAAGGCGGGAACAGCCACGGTCAATCTGAAAAAAAGCTCAACTTCACCTCAGCTCTCTATCTAGGGATAAAGCATGACAGCAAGACCCTGAAGAAATTCACACAGCTGACCACAGGTACACCCGCGGCCTTGGGCTTGCCGCCTGGTAGCAGGGCTACAGCATATCGGTTGGCTAATTTGATTGGTTGCGATGACGGTGTGCTTGGCAGCTCGACATTTCAACTATTTTGGGATCTCTTCCAGTTATTGGCGAGAAAACGAACATCTTTTTTGATCGATAGTGAATCATATCCCATTGCCCAATGGGCTGTTCAGTGTGCAGCAGGCAGGCACACACCAGTACATAGGTTTTCGCATCATGATGTTAGGGATCTTCAAAGAGTGTTGGAGTGGAGTCATCTGAATGACAGAACCCCAATAGTATTAACCGATGGCTTGTGTCCTGAATGCGGCCGTGTGGCACCGATCAGGGAGTATTTGAAATTGATCCGCCAGGGCGGCGGCAAGCTGGTTCTTGATGACACCCAGGCAATTGGAATTTTGGGGAAAAACCCGTCTTCTGTCATGCCATATGGTTTTGGAGGAGGTGGGGTGCTGAAGTTCAGCGGAGTACGCGGAGCTGACATTATTAGTGTGGGTTCGTTGGCAAAGGCGTTCGGTGCACCGGTTGCTGTTCTAGCTGGTAATAACGAATTTATTCAGCATTTCAAGAGGAGCAGCAAAACAGCAGTCCACTGCAGTCCACCATCAGTGGTTGCAATTGGTGCTGCGAAGCAGGCACTTAGTATAAATGAGGATCATGGTGATGAACTGCGGTATTGTTTGAAGAATCAGGTGGAACTGTTTCAAATTAGCCTGAGAGATACATGCCTTAAAGCGGTCGATACTCTGTTCCCGGTCCAAACACTAGCCCATATCCCTGAACTTGATATGTACGCAGTCTACAAAAGATTACTCAGGGGTAATGTGCACACGATCCTTAAGCGCTCACACTGGGGACTAGGGCCTCAGTTGGCCCTTTTGATAACAGCAGATCATAATCCTGCACAAGTTGATGCTGTTATAGCTGCTATTTCTTCCACAATAGATAAGATTTTGAATCGCAGAGCATATCGGAGGAGCAAGACATGCACATTCAAGATATCCTCAAGGAGATAGGCGAGGCAGAAGAAATCAGGAAGCTTGATTTTCCTAACACCGTTATTATCTGGAGCGGTCCACACTCGTTTACCGAGGTTTCCAAGAAATCCGGGGGTGGATTATATGTCATTGTAAAAAAAGGCAGAAAACCAATTTATGTCGGCCAAACCCACAGCTATAAGTCAAGGTTCAGAAGCCGACTCCATGTACTTCGCATAGCAGCATGCGATCTTAGCGGAAGGGGAGTATATCTTGGCAGGATAGCTGCACCCGTGAGCAAAAAACATTCTAAAAATCTTCGACTTGATCTTGAATCAGTTCTTATCCGCTCGTATCTGCGTAGGGGCCATAAACTTGTTAATCGCAGTTCCATTCGGGAATTTATTATGGGTCCTAACGGTGCGACAATAATTAATCGGGGAAAACTGCCGCCCCAAATGAAAAGGACTATCACCATTAAGGGGAATGCGAGATTTGAGCTAAGCCACATACAAGATCTTGATCTAATTGACCAGAGCGTTATTCATCCGGGATCTGCCTTTGAAGATGAAGATATTGATGAAGAGATTAGACGTCGAGGTCGCAGGCGCAGACGTATGGGAAGACGGAGAAGTCCTTCTCGTAGAATTTCCCCACCACCACCGCGAGTTAGGAGATACAGGCCGAAACCTCACAGGAAGAAAGTCAAACCAAAGCGTAGACCTTTGTTTATTCACAAACCTCGGACGATGATTCCCCAAGATCGACCGTGTATCTGTCCGCCATTGGCTACGGAGTTTGTACGCTGGGTACAGAGCTCACTGAATCAGATTTCTGGCTCCGGATTACGCATTAATGGCATAATGTATCCAGCAACCCGCAATGCACTAAGGGTTTTTCAACGACAACGAGGATTACCTGTAGATGGGATTGCCGGGCCTGAAACTGAAAAAGCCTTGATTTCTGCCAAATCAGGGCAGAGACAACATGTATCTGGCCAGACCAACACGGAACAAGAGCAATTTCTCGGCTCACTTTGGGGTTACAGGGCAAAACCGAGGAAAAGATTTACTGATTATTCTTCCAAGCGCATTGAAGTTAAGCCGAGAACTCGTTATCAACCCTCAAGGGGGATAAACCGCAACAGTCGAGATTATATTCGCTGGGTGCAGTTATCTCTCAATACAATTATGGGCTTCAATCTTGGTGTCGACGGGATAGCTGGTCTCATGACCAGAAGTGCAATCCGTAGTTTTCAGAAACGGTTTGGTCTGGCTGCCGATGGGATAGTTGGTCCGCGAACGGAACAGGCACTCATACAAAATGGTGCCCGGCCACCCTCTGCAAGTGGATCTCCAGCCACCATGCCACCTCCGGCTATTTCACCCAGCTCACCACCAAGCAGGCCAGGCACAGCTCGATATATCACAATTCGTTCATCGGCAATCATTAACCCTTACATTGAAAATATCATCAACCAGATGGAGGAGTATTTTCGAAATGCCAATCTCAGAGTTCAACTCACCTCAGCAATACGTACACCAGAATCTCAACTGGGTATAATCCAGCGAGCTGCAGGCAGATACGGACTTGAGCAAAAATACCCATCCATCAAGACGGCACGGGTAAATGATATAGAAAGTTGGAGACCTGCGTGGGATGAATTGCTCAACATTAAAAAATTTATTGTAAATCCACCCAAACCTGTGACCAGTCAGATTTCTGGCAGGCATATTGGTATTTCCCCACATATGAAAGGTCAGGCGATTGATTTTTCCGGTGCCGATTTAGATCGCATAGCTGAAGTGGTTCAAACATATTGCCAAAGTGGAGGAACAGTTAGTCAAATCCTCATCGAGCGAACCAATAATGCAGTACATGTAGGAATCGCCAGGCGTGGGACGTGTAAAATATCAGTCAAGTAGATTTCCCTAGAGTATTAACTGGGACACTACATCCAATGAGGGATACATTTCAAGTTGGAGGTAAGACAATGCACAATATACAACAGTACGGCATAAATATTGATGCCTTAGATGAATTTGCCATTGATCCCACCTGGAGTTATGATGAGTTGACTCCTGAAATCATTCCTCCAAAGGACTCGCGCATAAAGGTGCCAAGCCATAAACTTGACGATCCACCCTTTCGGTACATCTGTTCCTTAGTGAGAAAAAGCAATGGCAGCCCTTTGGGAACAGGTACTTTAATTGGACCAAGAACAGTGTTAACAGCAGGTCATGTCATTGCCGGCAAGTCTTCTGGAAGCATCAGGGTTATCCCAGGGCGACATGGTAATGACGCTCCATTGTTCGGTACCGCAAACAGTTTGCGTCTGAAACTGCCAGATGATTTTGCCAGTTCTACCGGAACAGATTATGGCCTGGTGATATTAGACAAAGAAATTGGAAAAGATGTAGGCTTCTGGGGGGTTAACTATCAACGGTGGTCATGGGATCCCAGAGGAACCAGTATTCTCAAAGGTGCATTACCTTTTCTGCCTGGAGGTTTTAAAGTAAATCTTGCAGGATTTCCTCGAGATTTACCAAAAGACAAGCCCAACCCAGCGCCATGCGAAGCGCGTGCTTCAGGAGCTAGATTTATGTATCGGGTTTATGATACAACCGTGCGTCGTTTCAAAAACACCCCTCCAGGTTTGTTAGAGTATAAGAACGACACCTGTCCGGGAATGAGTGGTAGTCCTCTGTGGATCAAGCGTTCTCGGTGGAAGGGGGGGCGAGTAATGATAGCTATCCACATTCGGGCTGATGTTTCAGTTACACCCGGTCTTGCCAATGCCGGTGTGCTAATTGATGACCGCGTTAGAGGGTTCATTAGTAAACATCGAAAATAGGAGGATGTCTTTAAAAGTCAATAATTACATGATTTTATCATCAGAGCTTTAGGCAGAGCAGCGATTAATAGTATTTCTTAAATTATTAAAATGTTACGGGAGATACTCTTTTTGGTGTCGACCATTTATCTTCTCGATATTTTAGGCTTATGGAGTTTTTTATAATCCTGAACGGCTCGAGCGGAAACTCCCAAACGAGCTGCGGCTTGTTTGACATTGCCTTCTGTGTTCATCAGCGCTACTTCATAGGCAGTGTCAGCTGCTACACCTTTTATAGTTTTAAGATCCGCACCACTGGCAAGCGCTCGTTGAATTGTCTCTAAAAATTGCCCATCCCGCCAATTCTTCAAGGAATCGGTAAAATTCGGTCTATCGGTCGCAGGAATATCACCTAAAGTGATGCGCCCCGGTCCTACATGCCGTTGCCCGATCCGAAAAACAAGATTCCGAAGATCCCTGATATTGCCGGGGTATTCCCTGGACACAAGACAATCCCTAACACCCGGGTCTAAAGCAGGAACTTGACCATTTGAAAAAACTTGTCCGAGAAAAAAATGGGTAAGCGGTAAAATGTCCTCTTGCCTGTCACGCAATGGTGGTAAATGAATACTCCAGGTAGCAATACGATGGTAAAAGTCTCGGCGAAAGCTACCCGTATCGACTGCTTTTTCAATATTGCGATTTGTTGCACAAACCAGCCTGAATTCTGTCCGATGCCAGGTATTGCTGCCAATCTTTTTATAGGTATGCTCCTGGGTGACACGAAGAAGCTCACTTTGCAGCTTCAATGGCAGCTCGCCAACTTCATCTAGAAATAGCGTACCCCCATCAGCAAGCGCAAAAGCGCCATCCCTTGAAGTAATGGCATGGGTAAATGCACCGCGCTCGTGACCAAAAAATTCACTGCTGGACAATTCAGGGGTAATGGTGGTGCAGTCAACTACAATAAATTTACCTTTGGAAGGGCGACGATCTAGCGAGTGGATTAATTTTGCTGCCAATTCTTTACCAGTTCCAGTGTCTCCGGTAATTAATATTGGTGCATCTGTGAAACATCCTAATTCAACTATTTGTCGAATTACATTTTGCCAAATTGAACTGATGCCAATGGCCTTCTGTTTAAGAGTGCTGGAAGATATTATATCATCCACCTCACGCCAATGTGTTAATTTAGCCTGGATGGCGGAGAAGCTTTTTTCAACCGCCCAATGGATTACATCAGAAGCGCCAGAAGCCAGGAGCTGCCAACAATCCTGTATGTGTAGTGCTTTGCTTTCACCAATTGCAATGGCAAGAATTCTTGATCCATTTCGGGTGAGCTTTCGTAACGAATGGTACAATTCGTCAGATACAGATTCAAAAAGAAGTAAAACGTAATCTGCTGGCAGAATGGTTATATCTTTTGCGGGATGTATTTCTTTTATACCTGCTTCTTTGAGAAATTTCTCCAGATCCTCGCTTCTAATGTCATATGTTTCGATCCAGAGGTTGCCATCCGCTATGAAAAAGCTTGATTTTTCATTCACAATTACCTCCTAAAGTCACGATAAACGTTAGACGAGGTTGTTCTTATGAACATTGTGACCAAATAAACTTTTTTCTCTGCCTTGGATTTGTGATTTTGATTTAATACACTTCAAGTTCCGGATGGTATTAAGGCAAACACAAAAATCAGCTATATCTTCTTCTACCAAGTAATAAATTCAGGCTTGAGTTACTTTGAACCTGGAGAAATTAGTGATTGTTTCCCCTCCCTATGAATATATATTTTTTAAAATGAGTTATCTCGAGATTTCTTGGCTGTAATAAAATGAAATACACTGAAGATTACTTTATGGTTACAACACAATGAGTGAATTAAATCTGTGAAATACTCCAAGGCGTGATTTGCTCACCGCCGGGCAAGAATATTTAAGCGGTAACTGTCACATGGTAGTATAGATTGACGATAATTCCTCCAGAAAGGTTGTCAAATAATTGAATATGAAATGTTCAAAGTTTCATGATAAAGTGAAGATTCTATTTTCGCTCTATACCTATTAAAACTGCCATAATCCCATTATCTCCAGTAAATAATTAACCCAACTCTTTTTTTGGCACTTTTTTGTCCCTCCCAAAAAAGTTCTTCAGGAATGAAACCTAGACAGTTTGGTCTGCTTTGCTGACTGCCTTCCTAAATCTCTATACAGGGATAAATTGGAGTTACCCGGAACGCTTAAATTTTCATGTCAACAGGTCATAAATAATGAGTATGTGTCACTCATAGATCTCTGTCTTCTCATAGCAAAATCAGTATTGAGAGTCGGGAGCCATCAGGTTATAGACCCAGTGTTAAGCGCGCCAATTGTGGGCTCTTCCCTCAATTTATTCACCATTTCATTACTCGACTTTATCAATAGTTTCACCAGCGACTTCTTTAGTCGTATCCATAGCCTCTTTGCCGGTCTCGGTTGTCTTGCCAGCCATTTCTTTTGCTTTTTCGGTTACTTCACCAGCAACTTCTCTGGTTTTCTCTACGGCTTCACCAGTAACTTCTTTAGCTTTTTCTGCAGCCTTTCCGGCATATTCTTTGGTTGTATCCATAGCCTCTTTACCGGTCTCGGCTGCCTTATCAGCCATCTCTTTCGCCTTTTCGGTTACTTCACCCGCGACTTCTTTCGTCTTCTCTACGGCTTCACCAGCAACATCTTTGGTTTTCTCAGCAGCTTTTCCAGCATATTCTTTGGTCGTATCCACAGCTTTTTTGCCGGTCTCCATGGCTCCTTTGCTGACTTCTTTTGCTTTTGTCTTAGTATTTTCTGCGGTCTTTTTAACTGTTGCAGCTGCCTTTTCAGTTGTATCTTTCGCTTTTTCAGCGGTCTCTTGAGCTTCTTCAGAGCTGCAACTGACTAAAACAGCAAAACATATAGCAAAGACCAAATAGATAATCTTTTTCATGTTATTCTCCTCTTTTAGTATCTTTCTATGACTGGCCATCATTGTATATCTAAAGATGAAAAACCATTTACCAAAAAATGATTTATAATCAATGCGTTAACCTGGGTAATTCACACACCGAGTTGGTCTGCCTATGAATGCATAGAGGGGAAATACTCATAGAAAAGAAATAATTTTTGGAATATCACTTGTTGGCAGATTATCTCAGCTTGCCCAAACAGAGAGAAAAATAAAACTAATCATGACAAATGTTTAGGTGCACTGACCATTGTCCTTATGATATAAATACCTTTTGTTAATCCCCTGGAATTCTGATTTTTTGACCAACGTAGATCTTGTCAGGGTCCTTGATAACCTCTCTATTTGCATCAAATATACGTGGGTAATCTGAGGCTTTGCCATAAAATTTCTTGGCAATACCTGAGAGAGTATCACCGGAGACAATCTCGTAATATTCAACATTAACAACAGGAGGAGGGGCAGCAACATTATCATATTTTACCTCACTTACTCCTGAAACATTACCGGCTATTAAGACCGCTTTTTCAAGCGCCTCAGCGCTTTCTGCCTCCCCATTTAAAGTAACAACTCCATTATCAATAGAAACTTCAAAGTTTGAAACACCTGGATTATCCACTTCAACGTGCTCTTTTATCGCAGCAGGAGCTTCATCTTCTCTGCTAAATAGCTTCTTACCAATGCTTTTTGCAAAACTTAATAGTCCCATTATAGTCTCCTAATTTTAATCTCTAGTGCAATATTTAATCTTCAAAAAACAGCTAAATGCCAAACGAGCTTTCAATATAATCAGAGATGTATGCATCTTGGTTTAAGCCGGATGAAAGGTTTTTTGTTTAGTTCTAAGACGTACAAAACATAAGAATGATCTTTGCTATGGCAAGCCTTCTAACGAATTAAACAACTCGCGATCGAGCTGGAATTAGTGAGTTCAATTAACAGATAGGTAACTAAAGTGACTCTTACTTTAAAAATGTTAGCACGCAATTAAATCAAAGTTTCCGGTGATGATGGCTGGCCGGGTAGTAAATAGATCAGTGATGGATTAGTCTTTCTATATTTGAGAAAAACGCAGAAAGAAGAAGAGAGTTATTTTTAAACTGTGCCGCTGAAAGTAGTGCGGATAACAATTCCTTGAAAAAACGGTTATAATCAGATAGGCTTTTTGTGATTAACAAACTTTCAAAAAATATCAGAGAAAGTTAAAGCTGACTTAAAAAGCGATTACATGTCACCTGCTAGGCGTCTGAAAACATTCTCTTATACAAAGGAGGTTGGGAATTGAACTCACTTCTTCCAGGTTATCTTATTGTCATTCTTGTTGTGCTCCTTCAGCCCGCTTGTGCGCCAATTAATGAGACCTATTATGCAATAGAGACCGAGGCTAAGCATCAGAAAGTCAGAAATATCTGCAGGGAAACAGTTCCTTCCGGGCCCTATGGTACCGCAATTGTGGAAGGTCCTGAAAATGTTTCATTTGAAATTAGCAGCAGTACTGGGGAGTCCGGTTTTTATGTACGAGTAGTCGTGAGGATTCCTCAAGGGGTGTCGCTGAAATTTTCGGATAATCGTTTTATTGCCGAAAATAGCGTGACGGCTGAAGTTTTCACCAACAGGATGAACAGCCTTTATCATTACTCCTCACACCAAGTCAGAGCAAAAGATAAATGGGAAAAAAATATCTTTACCGTCCTAGAGGGGGATACCACATCTATAGGTAGTAGTATATTTGGTAAGAGAGAGATAAATAAAGCGTTTTATCTGGATATAATATTTGGGATCTATGATGCCAGAGCGATACAGTTCTTCATGCCACCCATGTTAATAAATGAAATACCATACAGTATCCCCGTAACAAATTTCATACAAGAGAGCGGCTGGTTTGTCTATCCTCTTAACTGTTGATTTACCCATGCTTTTCTTCTTTTAGAGAGAGTTAAGTTTGCCCATTATTCCTAAACCAATAAAGCCAATTTTCATATTCTCTCCCTTTCTTGTGCTAAGTGGATTGCTTCCATTTGTTGTATAACTGAGTCAATCCAACTGTCCTCCATAGGTGTCAGAAGATCTGTATGTTTTGTATTATCTAATCATTGATGTCTGACATTTATTGGCTAAATATTTGAAATTATATATGATAAGTGTTTGGTTCTCAATATACCTTTATTTTCAGTTGGAAATGACAGCACATAAAGGACAGTTATCTGGGTTTGCCCTATTATTTATTTAGTTAGTCGCAGGTTGAATCCCCAATATTAACGGGCATTATTTCTAGGAAACAAGGTCCGCTTAAAGAGTGTCCCCTTTAATGCTGGCTTTCCCTAAAATAGAACTTAACCCATCATATCTTGTATTCTGTGCTTTAATTCTAATACATTAAAAGGTTTCTGAAGAAAACTGCAGTTGCTGAATTTTGTGAAATCAGCGGAGATTAGCTCAAGTGAATAGCCAGTCATGATTATCACTGGCACTTCACTTTCCTCCCTGATTTTTGCCATAGTGTCTATACCATCCAGTTTTGGCATTGCAACATCCAGGAGAATTAAATCAATTTCCTGCCTATTTTTGATGTAAATATCATAAGCTTCAATGCCATTGCCAGCCAGCAGCACCTTTAAACCGATATTGTTAAAAATATTTGTGAGTAATTTCAGCAAAATAGGGTCATCGTCAACAACGAGAATTTTACCCGTAAGAAAGCCCAATTCAAGATCAACTTCTTGGGATTTTTCTATCAACATTTTTTCGGGACTTAAGGCTGGCAAAAGTACCGTGGCTGTTGTGCCGAAATTAGGCTTGCTTGTGAGCAAGATAGCGCCTCGATGAGCTCGAATTATTCCCAACACCGTGGCAAGACCAAGCCCTCTTCCGGTAAATTTCTTTGAAAAGAAAGGATCAAAAGCACGGCTGATATCTTCATTCGTCATGCCTTCCCCGGTATCAGTAACCGTTATGGAGACATATTCCTTCGCTGCTAATTGTTCTATCTGCCAGGAACGGTTGAGTTCTTCAGCAGTATAATACTTCTGGTGTATTTCCAGAGTGATCTCTCCTGGGGATTCACCAATTGCCTCAGCAGCATTGGTGATGAGATTGGTGATCATTTCCCGGATCATTACCACATCGCTGTTGATAAAAATTTCTATATTTTCAATACAGGTTAAGTTTATTTGAGAATGTATGTGAGACCTGAAAGTATCAACGATCTCTTCGATGAAGCTATTGACTTCGATTTGCTGCATCATCGTTTTTTTCTGCCCCACAAATTGCAGCATCATACCTGAAAGCTCGGCTGCCTTTTTCGCTGAATATTGCGCTGCTTCAATGTAATTGCGTACTTCCTGGTGCAGTGATTCGCCTTTCAGGGCAAGCTCATGATTACCAAGGACAGAAGTAAGAATATTGTTAAAATTATGCGCAATACCACCTGCCAGGGTAATTGTGGCTTCCATTTTTTTTGATTGGATGATTTCTTCTTCTATCGCTTTTTTACCAGTAATATCTCTGCCGACATGGACTATTTTTTCAATCTGATTCTGATTATTAAGTATGGGCGAGGCGGAAAAGTGGATTGTTTTCCCTATGCTTTCACAGATAAATTCTTCCGAAAAACATTTTTTGCCTCCTGCAGTTGCAGGTAACAAACAGTTTTTACAAGGGCTGGAAGTCCCTTTGAAGAGCTCATAACAGTGCTGGCCATTAAGTTCCCCGAATTGTGCTCCAAATAGATCATGAGCAGCCTTGTTTGCTCTAATTATTCGAAAATTTTTATCCTGAATAGTTATGAACTCTTCAGTAGCATCAAAGGTTTCCTGCCATTCTCTTTTACTTCTAATTACAGCCAGCTCAATCTCTTTTCGGGCAGTGATATCGATTAATATGATTCTATGTTGCCCCGAATCTCCATCAATTTCGTGGTTGATTGACATTTTAAGCAGAGCAAAAAGCTGGTCTCCATTATATTTTCTCAGGCGTAATTCACAGTTCTGTTCCTTTCTGGTATTCACGAGAGAGCGACGGCTTTGGTAATAAATATGGTGATCTTCAGAGGGGATATACTTTGAGAAACTCTGGTTAATGAGGGTCTCTCTTTCTATTTCAAGGATTTTGTAGGCAGTCAGGTTGGCTTCAATAATGAGCCCTTTGCTGCTGATCGTTAAATAACCAACTGGGGCAAAATCATAGAGGTCTGAAAATCGTTGGCGGTATTCATCTATCTCTATCTGAGCTAAACGCAATTCTTCATTTTGCAGTTCCAGCTCAATTTGGTGGGTGTGAAGTTCGAGAAGTAGATCATGTAATTGTTTGGGGGTAATGTCACCCGTCAATGACGCAGAAAATTTTTTTAGCTTATTATCAGCCTTTTTCCTTAATTCATCATACCTCTTGGAATGAAAAAGATTTTCTGCCATAGATGATTATTTCCTCCATCAAATTAAATTATTGATATCAATTAAAAATGAAAAAGAGGTGATGCTGCCGGTCAATCCACCAAGCATTGTATTATACAAATAACTACTGGACTGAGGTTTTCATCTAATGCACAATATGGTCTATTTTTGGGGGAACATAAACAAGTTTTTTGAACATCTGTTCATTCGGTATGTTTTATCTGCTATTATCCTTTTGCAAAAAACTGCCCTATGACGATAGGTTCACAGTGGTTGTGGGGGTATTGGGAGGACTGAACGGAAACGCTAGGATATTTACAGAAAGAGTATATTCTTCAGTCATGGGATGTTTCACAGACGAAACATCCCCTTGCGGTTTCTACCTGTTTGGCACAACCATTATGGGAACCTTGGAGAGGCGGTTTACCCGGCGGGTGGTTGATCCCATAACCCGGCTGCCTCTTACCTTGCTGGAAGATTTTCCGAGAACAATGAGATCGACATTTTGCTCTTCGGCAATCCTGAGTATTTCCTCACTGGGTTTGCCTGTAACCACAGTTATTTCCTCAATTGCCTCTGAATCGAGGCTTCCGCCGCACTCGTTTTTGAGAAAGGTGTCAACCCGCTTCTTCATGTAATTGAAAACCTTCTCCATTCCGTCTCGGTGAATTTTTTTAACATCGGCATCGGAGAGATAGGTTTCAATAACGGCCTGGGCGGTTTCTGTCATTGGTTCAACAACGTGAAGAATGATAATTGCAGCGTTATTGGCTTCAGCCTGGGCCAGGGTATGCATAAACACTGGTACGGTATGTTTACCAAGATCGGTACAGTATAGAATTCTATTAATTTCTGGTTTTTCTAACATCAGTTGGGTAACTCCAATAAAAAGTTGTTCTGAATGGCTAGGAATGCGTGACAAGAATATAGTGCTTCATCAGT
>CAZWVC010000003.1:25491-46716 GCA_964637245.1 uncultured Desulfocapsaceae bacterium | reverse complement strand
CGGAATTCGTTCCCGACCTTGACATCACCCTTTCAGCTCGTCCCGGCGAGGTTGCTGTTTTACCAGGGGACCCCACCAGGGTTTGGCGCTACCATGCGACGGTGCACAAAGGCGACCGCGCCCGAATCGTTGAAATACCTCGTAGCTATCTGGGCCCAATCATCAAAGTCAATCAGGGTGAAAAGATACGGATTCGCTTCAAAAACAGCATCCCTGAAGAATCTATCGTGCACTGGCATGGCCTGCATGTGCCTGCGATAATGGATGGCCACCCGCGCTATGTCGTTGCGCAGGGACAATCCTACCTGTATGAGTTCGAAGTAAATAACAGAGCCGGAACCTATTGGTATCATCCGCACCCCCACGGCAGAACCGGGCCACAGGTGTATCACGGTCTGGCAGGCCTTTTTCTCGTGTCCGACGATGAAGAGCAAGCCGTTGGCCTGCCCGATGGTGAATATGATGTTCCACTGGTGATTCAGGACCGAACGTTCGATTCAGGCAATCAGCTGGTATACATGTCGGGCCACAGGATGGAGCGGATGACCGGTTTCCTGGGTGATATGATAATGGTTAACGGGCTGGCGGATTTCACACTTCCCGTATCGACCGGCGCCTATCGCCTGCGCCTGCTGAACGGCTCCAATTCACGTATTTATAAGCTGGCATGGGAAGACGGTCGCCCGCTGACCATTATTGGTACGGACGGCGGCTTGCTGGAAAGAGCGGTCAATCGTCGTTATGTCTTTTTAAGCCCGGGGGAACGGTTGGAGCTCTGGGCAGATTTCAGCGATAATCCGGTCGGCTATACAACATCCCTTTTAAGCCTTCCCTTCGACACCGGCGGCATGGGTGGGGGGCGAATGGGCCGCGGCATGATGATGGGTGGAAGGATGGGCCAAAATCAACCTTTTCCAAATGGCGCGGCCTTTTCCGTATTCAGGGTGAACGTGACCAAGCCTGTGAAAACCAATTACCGTCTCCCGGATATACTTACCAAGATCGGGCCTGCCAGACCTGGCGACGCTGTGAACTATTCTCGTCCCCGGCAATTTTATCTGACGATGAGGCATATGCAATGGACAATTAACGGCCGGGTGTTTCAAATGGAGGAAGTCGCAGACGACGAAATTGTCCAATTGGGATCGACAGAGATCTGGGAATTCAACAACACCGGGGGTGGTATGATGAATATGATGAACATGCCCCATCCCATCCACCTGCATGGCAAGCAGTTCCGCGTTATTGAACGTAGCGGCGTTGTCCATCAAGGCTATGTGGATGAAGGCTGGAAAGATACGGTTTTGCTGATGCCCGGTGAGCGGATCAGAATACTGGTTGATTTTGATGATTATCCAGGAATGTTTCTGTACCATTGTCACAACCTGGAACATGAGGATATGGGAATGATGCGTAATTATTTTGTGAGGGCATAGACACTATTATCTTTCATAACTAGCGTTCTTCAGCTTTCATATCTTCAGATATCTTCGCGTTAGTAGTAACAGTCAATCTCTATCGGGTGCTTCCAAATATGCACACGGCTTGCAGCTGTGGTTTATTGAAGCCAGTTTGGAACTTTTCTGCGTAAAACAAGAACAGCAAAGATCGTCGCAGAACGTCTCAAGAATTTTACTCGCTATCAACAAAAGTTTCTTTTGCAGATAAAATCATGCCAGAGTTCTGAAGGATTTATAGTACTCTTAAAATTGATTTTTTTGATTCTCTACAGGAAAAGAAAGAATGCCAGGGTGCAGATAATCGAATACATCCAAACGTTTTACAATTGCAAGGTCGTCACTTATATCTGGCCTATCTCAGCCAACAGTATTATTAGATCGAAAAAGTTAAAATTTCAGTTATCTCTATCTTATTTATAGAAGCTATCATAAGAGTTTCCTTACTCGCATTTTTATATTTTGCCCAGATAGTTACCTACTAATTCTTTTTAAAAGATATCGTATGACCATCTCCCATTTCTATAACTTCAAGGTCTTCATCTGAATTATCAACCAGTTTTCTTTCATTTTTTATTCTGGCCAGCCTTTCCTTTTCCTTCTCTATTTCTTGTTGAGTCATCGGAAACTCTACTATGTAACCACTCTCACCAAACTCATATCTTTGAACCCACCGTTTCTCAGAAGGAACTTTCTGTGAGTCTTGCGTCTTCATATTAGTCCTGCTACGAGATCTCCTATCTGCTTCTTCTTGAGATATTAGAAACTTGATTATGTGCCCGGACTCACCAAACTCAAATATTTCATATTGTTCCTGAGCAAAAACTACATTCGCTGAGGGCATGTAAATGAAAAAACTGAAAACAAGTGCAGATTTAAGAATTGCATGTTTCATAATGAACCTCCCTGGTAATGGCCCCGAATAAAAGCCTACGTTATTTCGATTCGCGGGGATTTACCAATTAAGCTGCATTAACCATGCTAAAATAAAAGACTATCAAACAAGAGTCAAACTATTGATAATTTGAAGAAATATTCAGTTTATCCAAAAAGATATGCTGGATTTTTTTACTGCATCTAATTTTTGTACGTTATTAAAAATTGTAAATGGTTAAATATTAGGCAGTTGCTAATAATGAGCCGGATAATCATCTATTTAATGCAGCGGAATGCTTCAATATCGCTTAAAATACTAAATCTCCAAACCGTTAATCTTTATTATCATAAATGTGATATCATCCTGAGGCGGTTTCCCATCAAGAAAAAGATCTATTTTGTCATTTATCGCCTTAATAATTATTTCGGGATGTTCATTATTATTATTTTTTAAAATTTCCCTCAAGCGCTTTTTACCAAACACCTCACCCTCTCTATTTTCAGCCTCCCATGCACCATCACTGCCAATCACAATTAATTGCTTTTCTTTTGTCATTTCAATTTTGTTAATTTCATATTGAAGAGAACGATCTACGCCCATTGCGACACCCCTACCGCGTAATTCTACAAACACATCACGCTCTGGATAGTACAATAAAGCAGGATCATGACCCGCTCGGACCCAGTTTAAAATGTGCTTCTGCAAATCAATTGTAATATAAAAAAGTGTTACAAAGTTTGAGGAGGCTTCGGTGTCACGGCAAAGAACCCTGTTAACATCTGTTACAATAGTAGCAATATCGCCAGATTGCTCATTCCTGGACCTCAACATTGCCCTTACAGATGCCATGAGCAAAGCAGCACCAATTCCATGGCCAACAACATCTCCAACTATTGCACCTACTTTTTCTTTTGTGTGGTCAGCATATACAAGATCAAAAAAATCACCTCCTGTTTCTTGGCAATACCTGCTGGCACCACATATATCTATTCTATCACCGGCATACCTGGAACTTGGCAGAAAATTTTGTTGCACCTCTCTTGCTATTTCCATAGCTTTCTGTAGTTCAAGACCCTGTTTAAGCTGAGAAGTCATCCTATTGAAGCTTAGGGTCAATTCTCCAATTTCATCACCAGATTGGATAGGTAATGGTGGACCAAACACCCCACTTGCCAAATTCTCAGCAGCAATAGATACCTGCTGGATAGCACTGGTCATTTTAGTTGTCATAGATCTGATAAAAGCGATCAGTATCAGAATTGCCGAAGCGAAAAGGCCAACATAATATAATCTGAATTTGAGAATCGGTTCTAGAACGGTTTCTCCCGGAGCCATCACCACCATATACCAGGGTGGATCAGCCAAACGATAGAATCCGCTAATCTCACCTGGAGGGTTGCCTTTACCAAAAATTGTACCAAACAGTTTGTCTTGAATTTCAATAAGTGTTTGTTTTTCTAAGGGGTCACTCTGACCAAATTTCATCCCACTTTTATGAGGTTCTGCTTCATCCTCATAGGCAGAGTGCGTTATTACATTCCCCTTTGTATCCATCAGCAGCGTCTTATTGCTTTTCCACCAATTTGATTTTGCTAAATGTTCTGTAATATCGGCAATATCTATCTCTATTTCAATATTTCCCCTGATGTTGCCTTCAGTGTCAGCCAGTTGGCTAATTAGAAAAATAGTTGCCTTACTGGGTTCCCAGGTATACGCAGGAGCTGTAACACTTAGGGTAGCGCCAGTGTGTGGGCCTGGATAAAAAGGCATATTATTTTGCATATTGGGCAGGTCATTGTCTTCGGACACTTTATGCCATTTTACTTCCACATTTTTAACACCGTCCAACTCTTGTAGTTTTTCTATTGTATATCGAAAGGCAATATGCATCATACCCGCTCCTGAGCTATACTCTAAACTCAGAAGCAGGTCTTTTGGTCTTGAAAGCCGCATGTCAATAAGGTGAGCTGCTTTTTGTAAATTTGCAACAGCTGTCTCACCCCATTGCATCAATAGGCTTTTTTTTGCAAAAACAAAGCCACCCCACCCTACTGCTGTAAGGAGCAGAAAAGTTGGAAGCAGTACCAGAATAGCTGTCTTCTGTTGCAATGTTTTTATCCGGTACTTTTTCATATTGGGGCTGGTCCTCAGATTATTTTAACCATGTGTGAAATTTTAGGCGGATATCATCATTACAAATCATACAAGTATTAAATACTAAAGTAAAATCTAATAACTACATCATCCCCCCTCCTCCAGAACCACCATGGCCACCATCAGAGTCTCCGCCCATACCGCCACCAGAACTACCACCCATACCTCCACCGGAGCTATCGGATCCACCAGAAGAGCCGCCCATACCTGAGCCAGAATCACCCATGCCACCGCCGGTACCACCCATACCGCCAGAACCTTCACCACCCATGCTATGTTCAGAAGAACTACCGTTACTTAGGCCGCCGGTACCGTTCATCATTCCACCAGAATCACCATGTGAGCCTGAATTCGTGCCTGTTCCATGGCCACTGACTCCACCAGTCATAAGATTCCGCTCAGTTGCCACTGCCATTTCCGCCGTATCTTGGTGAGCCATGGCCGCATTATTCTGGTCGTGAATTGATCCTGCAATTTCTCCCATGAGCTGCTGATTTTGATTTTTTTCCACTGAATGAAGAGAATCTGAATTCATTTCTGTTGGACTAAGACGGTTTGGATTACTGCTATGCATTTCTTCCACGAAATGGTTATCTGCTTGCGTTTGGGTGTGATCATCTGTCATTCCAGATCCTGAAACTTTTACAGAGCTATCTGGATTGTTTGTTCTCGCTTGAAACATATTACTGCCACCACTTTTCTGGTTAGACGAACCAGTATGTCTGCTATCTTCTGCGTTCATTTCATTGCCAGACATTGATGGGTTACTCATATTGGAAGAATTTCTATCTCCCTGACCTCCGTGATTTCCATCTCTTGCCTGTGCGCGGCTATGGGTGTTCAGCCCAACTTCTTTGCCAATCTGCCCCCAGGTCATCCCGGACTTGCCCATCTTCCCTATTTCTTTCTCTGAGATGCCAGAAATTTTTGAAATAGTAGCGGTCAACATCATCTCGGCATTGTGGAGATTCTTCTCCGCAATGTTAATTTGGGAGGCACTTCCCATTGATTGCATGTCACTTAGTTGGTTCCTTGCTGTTGATACAATCTCCATTTGCTCCTGCAGATGTTTATTGGTTAAGTCACTTTCATTCAAAGCAGCCATATACCCCACATCTGCTTGTGATTGTGAGGTGTAATATGGCTTATCTACACCTGCAGAATGTGCTGGCACAGAGGCCAGCATCATCCCGGAAAAGAATATGGTTAAGGCATATTTTGTTGTGTATTTTCTAGTTTTCATCGAGTGCTCCTTGTCTTTTGATTATATCAAACAAAATTGATAGTTTTAGTGCATTCCTCCCATTCCAGGGCCGTGATGGTAATAGCCTGGTGGGGAAATATCATTTCTTGGATCATTACCGTTATCTGGACTCTCTTTTACATCATTTTGATTTTCAGGGTGATGGACGCCCGTTACATTTGCAGAACCATTATCAATGGTTGTGTTCATTCTTTCTTGATCTAAATCATTATTTAACTTGCCTCCTCCTTCTTCTGAATTTATTTCAAGTTTGGCCGCAACCTCAGCCCAAGAAAGTCCAGAGCTATGCATATTTGTAATTTCATGGGAAGATACACCAGAGATTTGGGAAATCACTGATACCAGCATAATTTCTGTATCTTTCAATACGTCTAGAGCCAATTTCACCTGGTTTGGGGTCCCATTTTTTTGCATAAATTCTAGGCTATATTGGGCAATAGAAACTTGATTCATCGTAGTATGGAGCATCATTTCAGAAGTAACATTTCTTCCATTTGCAGAGGATTGATTTGTGTCATGCCCATTTGACTCCCCATTTGAGCTTGAATTTGTTGCTGCTACAATTGTCGCAGATACTCCAAATAATACTCCAGCCAGAAGCAGTGAAGTTAATATTGACGGTTTCACAATCTTTATTAGTTTCATTTCTTTCTCCCATCGAATTATGTGTATCACGCCCTATTCTTCACAAGTCACAATGTCTCTCATTTCCAATTGGTCATATAGAGTCGAACAGATTTATTGTTTCGGTATTGCTTGTTATTCCCGTAAAGTATCTCAGGTTTTCCAAACCAACTGAGCTTGATTCTGTTTTCTTTTAGCTTCGGATATTCTTGGAGTAAGAATTTCTTCAAAGATATAGCCCTTTCTTTGGCTAGGTTTTTACTATTAAAGTGAAAAACTGTAATTTGAAGGTCACCTTTAGCAAAATTTGAAAGAATAGCCCCAACAAGTCTAAGCGACGCACGAGAATCAAATTTAATATCACTTGATCCTTGTTTAAATTGAATATTTTTAAGGGTAACTGTTCTATAACCAAACTGATGATTCCTATAAGAAAAATCTCCAATCAGATTCAGATGATTAACTGCTTTTGATGCAAGAAAACCAGAGGGGTACCACTCAAGGTATTTCAGCCACGCTTTCTGCTCTTTTTTCTCTTGGCCAGTAAATTTAAGGCATAAACCACGATTGTAGAGTGCCGACGCATTATAAGGATATCGCTTAAGTATTGTATCGTAAGACTTGAGCGCGGTATTGTATTCTCCTCCTTTTAACTGTAGATGGGCCAAATAAAGCCTAGCCTTGGAGTGAGATGGGCTGTGTCTTAGCACTTTCAGATATCGCTTTTTTTCCTCTCTTTCATTTCCAACTGCACCAAAACTAACACCAAGCCAAAACTGATAATCTGTATCACTGGGCTTGAGAGAGACCGCTTTCTTAAGATAAGGCAGGGCTCTTTGCGGTTTGTTTTCAGCAAGGTAAAATCGGCCTAAATAATAATTATCAACAGCGTTATTAGGGTCCTCACGAACTTTTCCTGAAAAAACAGCAACACCCTCACCATATTTTTTGGCATTAAAATAGTGGCTCGCTTTCATAGAACTACCGATATCTTTTATACTACAACCACTAATTACCAACGCTGTTAGTAAAATCGAAGAAAGCCTAACAAACATAACCACCCTCACATTTTAATTAATTTAAATATCTATTTCTGCACCATAACCTTTATTTTGCATTGACCGTGCCAGATTGATTTACTATTATTCTAACTGCCTTAAGATTATGATATAAGGGATATTTACCACCTTATGCATTGACCTCACTTTTCAGCGAGTATCTAACTTCTATACGAATTTTTAATTTTATTTTTAATAAAACTGCACAGATTTAAGACAGTACTGTTTCTTAATTAGAGTTAACTCTGGCTTGGTTCATTCTTGTTCTCCGCCCGTTCTTTCAAGAACGAGTGTATTTACCCGAGATAAAACATCTTTTTGGACATCAAACAGAAACAGTCATTTTAGATATTTACAAACCTTCAAATGGCGTGAATTTTGCAAAGATTCCCTAGTAACTGCGTTCCATACTAATCTTATCGGAAATGAAAGGTTGTATTTGGTGTTTTCAATGGAAAGAGTCGTTTGATAAACGACCGCTATCTATTTTTTTTACACATTGCATATAAATAGAATGACATGATAGGTAAGCTAATAGAACAAAGTTTCGTGAAAATGTATTGAGGAGGTGTCCCCATGGCAAGGTGGCTCATATTGGTATCGTTGATAGTAGTACTTTCCGCATGGCATATGCATGGTAGCCATCTTAAGTTGGAAAGTCATTTGCTGCACCAGGAGCTCTTTTTTGTCCCAATAATATTAGCGGGTTTTTGGTATTCTTTGCCTTGGGGATTGGCTGTGGCGATACTTATTAGTGCTGTATACATTTCCAGCATGATACCCCACATGGGTGATCCAAATGTAAGTGCAGCTGTTTTTATTCAAGTCATACTCTACATATTAATCGCTGGGCTACTTGGGTGGTTAACGTATAAACTTCGCATACAACAAGAACAAATTGTGAAAGATGAGCAGTGGAAATCTCTTACAAGATTGGCCTCAGCATTAAGCATCGAAATCCAGGAAATTCTAAATAGCCTGGAAATAAAGCATAAAGCAGGAGACACCTCTCTGGCATCACCAAGCAGTCTAGACTTTGAAGAAGAAATTGACAAGCTCAAGCGATTGACGACTGCTTTTAAACAGATAGATGCAGCCAACAAAGATGATCTGTTATCGAGTAATATTAATGATATTGTAAAGAAAATTATCAGTAAATATAACCAGAAAGCCAAGAGGGCAAAAGTGAGAATTATCACAAGTCTCGATGAAGCTGGTTGTCCATCAATGGTAATTTCAGAATCAATTATTAGGCTAATTGAAGATCTTGTTGTTAATGCTATTGAAGCGTCTCCTGTTAATTCTAAGGTCTTTGTCCGCTCAACAAGAAAGGGGGCACATTGTATAGTGGAAGTGGAAGATGAAGGCCCTGGTGTGTCACAAGAAAATATATCGAAACTGTTCACCCCATTATTCTCAACAAAGCCTGGCGGTCATGGTTTATCTTTGGCTGTTGGGAAAAAAACTATGATTCAATGCGAAGGTGATTTACTTTACGAAACTGGCAAAAGTGGAGGTGCAATTTTTAAACTCATTATACCAAGAGAGAATATGGATAAAAATATCAATGGATACATCACAGAAAGAATCTAAGTTCTATTTTTAATACGCTTTTAATCTTTGATATATCTGCCCAACTTCTCCAATAAAAGGCTTATAAGACCACGGTTCGGCATGGATAAGAAGAGTACAACGTCAGAAAATTTTTGTGATAAGTCCCTTTTGCATTGGGCGGTACATGGAAATGCTATGCTGCAGACATTTCTAGTAATTCTGGTGGTTTTAGTCGTCGTTGCGCGCGTTATTCCTCTAGAAATGCAAAAACGCATTATTAATGAATCAATAGCACTTCAAAAATTTGGAAATCTTTTTCTCTACTGTGCCATATATCTTGCTGCTGTCATATCATCAAGTATCCTCAAATTTTCAATAAATACCCTCCAAGCATACATTGGCGAACGTGCAATGAGCGAAATGCGAAAATCTTTGTACAACCATATCATCTTGCTGCCCTTGAGTTTTTTTCGCAAAACACAACCTGGTTTTGTTGTTTCTTCGTTGATGACCGAGCTTAGCACAATTGGATCCTTTGCTGGTATGGCTGTAGCAGTTCCTCTAACAAATCTACTCACACTTTTAGTTTTAGCAGGTTATCTCATTTGGCTAAACGTTAAACTCGCACTGGCAACTTTAGCTATTTATCCAATCGTAATATTTATTTTACCAATATTACAAAAAAAAGCTAACATTTCGAACAAACAACGTGTTGATATATCAAGACAAACATCAAGCAAAATTGCAGAATCAATCTCTGGAATAAGTGAGATTCACGCACATGGCTCATTTCAAGAAGAAAACAAGAGATTTAGTAAATTGATAGGCCATCTAAAAAAGATTAGAACGAGATGGACACTCCTCCGGTATGGAATAAAAACAACAAATAATTTTTTTGTGAGTTTAGGTCCATTTATCGTTTTTATTCTTGGAGGGTATCTTACAATAAATGGAGAGTTAGAGATTGGTAGTCTTGTCGCCTTTTTATCCGCTCAAGAAAAACTATACGATCCCTGGAAAGAGCTAATAGGGTTCTACCAACTATCTCAGGATGCAAAAGTCAGATATAAGAAAACAACAGACCATTTCAATGTTGCTTCTGATGTGAAATTGTTTACCGAATCTTCAACATCTCATGAATTTCTTGGAAACTTGGATATTTCTTCTCTATCATATCAAACAAATGACGGAAATATTCTTTTGAGAGATATCTCAATTGAACTGAAAAAGGGTGAACACTTGGCGCTTATTGGTTTCTCAGGTAGTGGAAAAAGCACCTTGGCAAAATGCGTCGGTAATTTAATTACTTATACTGACGGTTCTATTAAAATAGACGGGCTTGAAATTAATCAATTAAGTAAGCAGACGATAGTGCAGAATATAGGTTATGTGTCTCAGACCCCTTTTATCTTCACAGGATCAATAGAAGACAACCTTCTTTACGCTTTCAAAGCGAAATATTCTGATTCAAAAATTGTCACTTTAACACTGGATGATAAAATTGAAGCACTACAGAACGCTGGTTTCTTTGTCGATGTCTTACGATTCGGCCTCGAAACATTTCTAGAGAAAGATAATTTAGAATTTACAGAGAAAGTGCTCAGAATGAGAAGAAATTTTCATGATCACTATCTCAAAGAAATATCTTCATTCATCAAATTTTTTGAAAAGAGAGAAGATATTATGACCAGTTTTTCTTTCAATAACTATCTGGAAGACCAACCCATAATTAACAACATATTTTTCGGAAAAATAATTACTACAAAACTTGAAGATCAGGAAAAAATTAATCAGGCAATAGTACAATTGCTCATTGAAGAAGATTTTCTTGAGGATGTAGCTCAGCTTGGTCTCCTCTATGATGTTGGCAGTGAGGGCATTAAGCTGTCAGGTGGGCAGCGTCAGAAACTAGCTATTGCTAGGGTAATCATAAAAAAACCAAAATTTATTATTTTTGATGAAGCTACATCTGCGCTTGATAATAAATCACAAATGAGAATTGAAAGATTGAGAGCAGTAAAATGGCAAGGTCAAAACACTCTAATTGCCGTGGTCCATAGACTAGACGTGATTGAAAATTATGACAAAATTGCAGTTATGAAAGATGGCAGGATTGTTGAGTTCGGTTCATATAAAGAACTCATAGCACGTCAAGGTTTTTTAAAGCAATTAATAACAGAATATCAGAATTAACGACTAATCACCCTTGTGTACCATCATATAAGTATGTTGTTTAACCACCTTCGAATCAATACATAAGAGATGACACTAAAATTTTCGCTCAGAGAAAATGATTCCTATCACCAAATACTAGAGGAAAAGATTCTCGACCTCAAGGCTTTAGCAAACCTCGATGAGAGAGATCTTTTTGAAGTAAATCTTATTTTAGATGAGATCTGCACAAATATTTTTGAGCATAACTCTATCGTCGGCAATTTAATAGTTAACATAGACATCAGTTTTCAAAAAAAATATATTCTTATAGTCATCACTGATAATGGCGCTCCCTTTGACCCAACCAGCACTGTTTCACCTGACACCAACCTTCCTTTAGATAAAAGGACACCTGGAGGATTGGGTATATTGCTTGTGAAAAAATTCTCTACCCATTTATGGTACGAAAGATTAAATGATATTAATAAAACAACTATTGAGAAAAAATTCTGATAACCAAAACCCTGTCTATCAATACAATTCGCAATGGAATTATCAAAATCGTATTTAAATAAATATCTTATAATAACCCTGTTCGGCCGTTTAGATTCAACTACCTCACAGGAACTAGAAGAATCTTTAAACGATCATTTAGAGGGAGACCAATCAGGCATAGTCTTAGATTTTAAAGATCTGGACTATATTTCAAGTGCCGGCTTAAGGGTTATATTGAATGTGTCAAAATTTCAAAAAAGCAAAGAAAAAGATTTCATCCTTTGCGGATTGCAGGACCATATCCTTGAGATTTTTGAAATTTCTGGATTTGATTTATTTGTTGATATTCGCCCATCACTAGAAGATGTAGTGTAAAGTTAATACTTAGTCTTAGAAAATTATCGCATTTCATTTACCAATATAGCGTTTGATGACCATTGCTTTATTTATTATACGAGGTCTTTACTCAAAAGGCTGTTTTGATATTTGCCCTCACACGTTCTTTTCAGGTCACTGATAATATATTTGGCACAGTTAGAATGAAGAGGTGCCCTCAACAGGATTAATTGGCTCTCGCCAAAGAAAGCATAAAAGAGCAAAATATGTTCACATAGAATTTTTACTGCTATTTGGGCCAGTTTGGGTTCATTTCTTCGTGTTATGTTTTTTTCTATTTACTTTATCTAGTTCTATCTTTAGTTTTCTTTTGTTATTTACTTGAAAATAATCACCAATCATCTTTTCATGCCACATTTCATCCAACCTCAACACTGCCATTATCTGTTCTATTGACATATTATTACAATCTCTCATAGTCGGCTCCTTGCATTTAGTTAAGCTGCTAATTTGATAAATAATTTTGACCAATCATTAATTGCATAGTTTAAAAATCATATTTCAACTTTACCTTTATTTGAGAAAGGATTTTGCCGGAATGTTTATTCTGCACTTCTAATTTACCTGATCACTGGAATTAACTATTTGATTTTTAATTTATTGTCTCATCCACTCGGCATAAATTTCATCAAGATGTAGTCCCATTTCATAAGCCGATTGGTAACGGTCTCTGGCGTTCGCCTGTATGCCTTTGAGTAAAAACTCATCCCAATCATTATTAAGATCTTTATTAAGCGTGCTTGGAGTTGAAATATGCTTCTCCCGATGATTGACCAGCCGACCAGTAAGTATACGATATGCAATCACACCAACACTGAAGAGATCGGACCGCTCGTCCGCTTCCCTAGGATCTCTTTCCTGTTCTGGGGCTGCATAGTATGGGGAGCCTATCTGCATGCCGGGTATGCCCACCCTCTCTTCTCCTCGTACTTTGCAGAGACCAAAATCAATTATTTTTATTCGATCATCGTCGGCTATCATCAAGTTATGGGGTTTGATGTCGCGGTGGACGATGCCTGTGACATGTAACTTCTCAAGTCCACGTAAAGTCTGACGGATATATTGATAGGCCAGATTGATACTAATGATTTTAGAGGTATTGACCCTGGTGGAGTCTCCGATGAGTGAACCAAGGGACTGTGCTAAATATTCAAGAACGATTATAGTGCCCTCCCAACCATCATAAAAATCAATAATCTTAGCAACATGTTCATGATGGGTTTCTCTCATTATCTTTGCTTCTTCGATAAATATTTTTCGAAGTCTGGCTTCCCCGACAAGATTGACGAAAATATCATCACGGGGTAATAGCATCTTGAGTGCAACAACCCCTTTGGTCATTGGTGTTCGTGCCTTATAGACTGCACTCATGTTTCCGCGGCCTAATCTTTCCTGTATTAAATATCCGTAAAATTTTCTCATCTTTGCTCACCTAGCCATGAGGAAGCCCTGCTTGCTGGCTTTCATATTGTTGTCATGAACAGTCCTGTTACAAAATTAAGTAGAATCGCATACTAGTTTGATCTTATTTATGCACTTGACATGCCAGAAGAATACGAAAGGGATCTGTTTTGTGTAATTATGAATGATTGTGGGTTGTAAATGGGTGATGTACTGAGTGGTTACAAAGCTGTTTCATGGTGTCTTGTCTAGATTCTATACAGGTGACACATGGCAGTGCCTAATATTTATACATTTCGGTAGTTTAAGCAATATTTTATTGATGATTTCAACTCAAATCCTTGACTAGGAATGCACTACAGTGTAGTCATAAAATTGCAATCTATAGATAGTAATTTTTTCTTCGGAAGAGTTACTTCTAAAACACTTATTTATAGGGGAATTTAATTGTATTTCAGAAGATAGGGAGATTTTTGAGCATCAGATTTGCTGGCGCTCGCACACCATCAGAAAGGAGGTAGCAATATGAAAAAGGGTTATTTGTTGGGTGCAGCAGTTTTGACTTTTAGTATCCTCAATGTACAACCTGTTCATGCAGGTGCAATAATTAAAATCGGTGAAGACTCTGATATAGATTTAGGATTCAGGCTCCAAACCCTTTATCTAAATAATGATGAGGATCGGACATCGAATGAAAATGAATTTAGACTCAGGCGCGCTCGATTTCGTCTCAAAGGTAATGTTACAAAATATTTTACAGGTTTTTTACAAACTGAATTTTCCGACGATACCATCAATTCCGGGGGAGATGTACGGCTTATTGACGGCTGGGTAATGGCCAAGCCTCATGAATTTATTAATGTTATCGGAGGATTGCAGATGGCAGCAGTTACCAGGCAAGGTATGACCTCGTCTGGTGGACTATTAACAATGGATCGTCCAGGTATTAATAACTATATGCTCACATGGGGACAACAAGGACGGGTTGCCTTCAATACAGGTAGCTTACAAGGAACAAGGAGCGGGCTTGGCGGTGATGTTCAAGTGCGAGATTTGGGTTTTTCTCTTTTTGGTAGTACCTCATTTAATGAGATAACCCACTTAAAATATTACGCTGGCGTCTTCGAGGGGCAGGACCCTGCAACCAGGATTTCTGATTCGGAACGTTTTAGCGGCAGGGTTCAAGTCAATTTTTTTGATGCTGAGAGTGGTTTATTCAACCTCTCGACCTATCTTGGCAAGAAAAAAACGTTAGCTTTTGGAGCAGGTTATGACACACAAAGTGATGTTGCAATAGATAGTGTTACTGGTGAAACTGTCGATTATAGCTTTTTTACTTTTGATGCTTTTGCTGAATATCCAATAGGTGGTGGAACACTAACGGCAGAAGTGGCTTATAATGACATGGATCTAGACAGTGCTTCTAATCCCTTGGCTAATGAGAGCACTGGTACGGCATTCACAGGTATACCTGGTGTCGATTCTCAAGGCAATGGGTTTTATGCTCAAATTGGTTACTATATACATCAATGGCAGCCTTGGGTCGGATATGAACAGTGGGAAAGTGATGGTATTGATGATGCAGGTAGCTGGCAATCCTTTCGTGTTGGCTTGAGTTACTTCATCAAGGGACATAATGCCAATATAAAGGCTGGGTATGAGAAGGTCACAAATGATACCCCTGGTGAAGAAGATATAGATACTTTTGCAATAGGCTTTTATATGACTTATTAATGTTTGATTAATTGATGTTTGATTAGACCCAAAGCTGGATACCAGCGTCGAGCTTTGGGTTTCTAGTGGCACACTAGATTACACCAAGTGAATGCCGAGCTATAAAAAAATTATAGGAGAAATGTATGTTATACATGATTGTATCTAGTTTCCGCATGTTACGAATTGCTGTTTTCATTATTGCAACTCTTTATGTTTCCCCGACCATTCTCTCTGCAGCAGAGGGAGTTTCCGCCGAAGTAAACTATTTTGAATTATATACTAAAATAATTCGAGCAACCGAGACCGGCAAATTAGACAAGTCGATTGGCAGAGAAGCTCGCTCTCTAAATTCCGAATTGCAAAAAAAGATCAGCGTAATTGATACCAGGCTGAATACTCTAAAAATAGCTTCAAAGAAGCAGGAAGGTTCTAAGCGAGATATGTTGCTTGATGATTTGATTGCTACTGGCGCCGAGAGGGAAAGGGTTTACCTTGGTTACTTTCAGAGACTTGAACAGTTAGGTGGGCTAGACAAAAAAAATTCTGTTAAACCAGCCGTCTCAACTACAGATGGAAAAACAGAGGATGACGGGAGTCATGAAAATCAATCTTCAAGCTCTCAAGCGCCATATATTACATTTGAAAGTGTTCCTGAAGATATATCGTCTGGCCAGTTTGAATGAACCTTTTATCTGAATAAAAAATGGCCATTTTTGGTAATAATTTCTCCAAATTTAAATGAGCCAATTGCTAAAACAAAACTTATTGCTAGGAATGATCAGACTCTTTTTATAAATACCATAATCTGTTTTGCACTAAACTATGGCCGATACGGTTATAACCTGATAACAGCATTGCTTGGTCTGATGGCTGAAAATAAAATCATCTCGAACGAAAGTGATTGTTATCCATAATATTCTTTTAAAATAAATTCATTCTCATACCGGTATCTTAGTTTGTGAGAAACGCAGCGCCCACCACTTCTTTGGGATATGGTGCTACGTTGCCCCTATTGAAAAAAGGGCTCTCTTTTCTACATTGAGCTATATTAACTGTCACTTCGTTTGTTAATATGCTTGAATTATTAAAGTATTTTTATCATCAACCGCCCTCAGGTCTGTATTTTTTTTGTTGCTCTTCCCCACTCCATACGGTCCTAAATTTACCTTTGTCTCGCCCACCCATATTTCATGATTTTTCTTATCACCTGTGATTCAGACAGTTCTTGCAGCATATCTTGCCTTGATGAGCCGACTGAGATTGGGGAGAAAATAGTGTGAACCGTCATCCATTAAAAGAACGAAATCAATTTCCATCGCTATATTGGCTTCATCAACTGGGCACCGCTTATTATTGTGCACGCAGCCTGCTTCCCTGTATGGTTCCCTCTAGAGTGACACTTTTACCTGCCATTGTGGGACTGGAAAACCCCCAAAAAGCGATTGTGAACAGTGCAGCATAAATTACCAATCCCATAGGTACTGAACTTCGTACACGTTTTAATTGTAAAATCATGGTCAATCTCCTTTTGAAAATATCATCATGAGTTTTAGCGCATGTAACCTCTTTTTCAAGTGACTTTAACCCCAGAGATACAGCGCCGTCTTTAAATCTGAATGTAACAATATTCGTTCCATGGACAAGCTGACCATAAAGATGCTGTAACTATTGAGTCGGATAAATTCTACTGGTGTAAAAAAACCATAACGCTCAAAAAGGCATAGGGCGTGCTCATAGCAGGCTTCATTTTAACCGGGCAAACCCTGCTGGTTGTTTATTTGTGATGAAATTGTTTGAGATTGTTTTTTTCTACTCGTCAAAAGGTAATTTGTGCTGGGTAATTACAGAGGGAAACATGATTTCTTAATTAGTACTTTTGTCCCTCAAGATTATATGAACAGAAACTATAAATTCTTTACAAAATGAACAACACCTCTCTGTCCATTTTTTGGGCAGCAAGGAGGCTTGTACGTCAATTCCACCCCCCAGGTTCAGATAAAATAACAAGAATCAGGGCCAATTTTAACCGATAGGACGCATTGGCATGATCGGTGCATATTAAGGGATACTTGCATGACGTTAAAAGAATGTCACTTTTAATACTTAACTTTACGATATGATAACTTATGTATAAGCCGCCTAAAAAAGGTTTGTCTCTTGGATGGAGCCTTACTGTCAGCACGGCCTTGGTCCTAACCATTGTTATGGGAGGACTCACGTATTACCAGAAGAAAATTTCGTTAAGAAATCAACGGGCGGACCGGGTAGAACTCCTCAAAGAGTCACTTACTCCCCTTGCGGCCCAACTTGAGAAAGCAGGATCCCTGCAAGAGCTTAGAGAAATATCGCAACAATTTCATCTGGCCTATGACTCCAGTAAACATGCAGGGCATGAAGTAATTATAAGGGATACTCCGGGGAAAATTATCTATCAGAGCTCGGATGGGGCAATCGTAAACAGCGAAGATGAATATCTCGAGGCCACAATCCCCATTTCCCTAGAAAAATCAGGTCTGGGGAAAATGCGCCTGACTGTCTTGAAGGATAATACCACATACAGAAGGTTTGTTCGGGACCAATGGCTTTTCTGGGGCATTCACATTCTCATTACAATTGTTACTCTTTTTATCTTTCTTTTACCTGTTGTTTACCTTGTCATTTCCCGACCGGTCAGGCTTCTGTTGAATGCTGTCGTCAAAATGGAGAGCGGTTATTGGAGCGGGGTAACTTTATCCACCGGTGCCTGGGAACTGCGCTGGCTGGCGTGGAGATTCAGCAATATGGTTAAAGAGGTGCAATCTACAATGACGCAACTTTATTGCGCGGAACGCAAGGCTTTGCAATTACTTCATGAACATGAGCAAGAGCCGTACCTCAATCCGGAAGGAGCCTATCAACTCCCTCCACGGGTGAACCTGCAAAAGCTGGAGGAGACTGTAGATATGTTAAAGGGGGTCTGCGTGCAACTGGAAAACAGTTCTGTGGAAGATCCAGCAAGTGCTGAAATGGCAAGGCAAGCAACGAAAGTACATGCACTGGCAGCTGGCCGTCTCAATCTCTGGGACAGCAAGGTGCGAATTGAAAATGCCGCTCTTAAAATTCTTGAGCCGGACGTCTTTGCTCAACTAGACAGCGAATTGTTGCATCTTAAAAAGCGGTTGGGCCAAACCCTTGATAAAAATAAGGTAATATTGAAAAAAAGGCTTCAGTCAAAAGGTATACCATATGTCATGATTTCTTCCCGAGTCAAACATACGGCTGGGGTCTGGAATAAAATGAAAATGAAGAACCTCGCCATTGAGGAGGTTAATGATCTTTTTGCTTTAAGGATCGTTGTTCCTACGGAAACAGATTGCTATACCACTCTAGCGCTGGTTCACGAACTTTTTCGTCCACTTGTCAGTCGCTTCAAGGATTATATTGCGACACCAAAGAGTAACGGCTATCAATCCCTGCACACCTCAGTAAAGGGCGTCCATGACCTGGTTTTTGAAGTGCAGATCCGTTCAATATCTATGCATAAACATGCAGAGCAAGGTGACGCGGCTCACTGGCAGTACAAAGAGATAATGTCGGCAGGCACAGCAGGATTATGAAGGGGAAAAGAGACGAGAATGAAGGACCGGTGCGAAACACCATAGCCTGTAATAACACCATTATGAAAAATCATTTTTCCCATAATGGTGGCCTGATGCTTTGAGGTTTCTGCGAGGGCAACTGGTTTGAGGTATTTGCTTTATACACGAGTCTAGGCGCAGTATCGTGGTAATACAGTTGCTATAAGAAACGAACAACGGTGAGGATTTTTCTCTCTGAGTGATGCTTTGACCGGCCAGCAGCGAGACTGTTGGATGGGCAACCATTTCCTTGAACTCTGGATAGTCATGAAGTTTAGAAAGATATCCCTTAAACGCTATATTTATTCATCAGTTTTGAAGCGCCTGATCTTAAGCGGGCTTACACTTGCCTGCTTTTTCGCATTGCTTGCCTATTTTCATGCTATCAGTATGATTGACGATAAGATTTTACTGATTTCGAGGATGAAGTTGGATGTCGTCAGGGGCAGACTAGAAGAGCTTATGGCTGTCCCCGGACAAGATTTAGAGGCTGCCCTGGTGGACGCCATCAATTATCCGCTCAAATCTGAACTGCGAATAGAGGAAGGTAATTTTGTCTATGCTGTCCTTCACAATGATAGCAGGGATAAGATAGGCCTCTATCAAAACAATAGTCATGATAATATTGCAGCTATTAGTAGATTGATCAAAAGAGATAAAGATGTCTGGGAAAAAGACCTACCAACTTGGGACAGGATAACAAACAGATCACTGGAAATCAATGGAACCCACTATCTTGAGATCCACGCAAAACTCATGAAAGCCGGAGATGGTTCAGATATCTATATTCGTACCTTTTTTGCCCTTTCTGATCAGGCTTTGGAATCTGTTAGGGAATTTGCCATTAAAACAGTATCGTACGTGGCAGCCATTGTCTTGATAACGACGGCAATTCTGTATCCGGTAATCGTTTTTCTGTTTGGCAGGCTTGTAATGTATTCTAACAACCTGCTGGCAGCGCACCTCCAGACGGTTGAAGCGCTGGGAGAGACTATAGCAAAGCGGGACAGTGATACGAACTACCATAACTACCGGGTCACCATCTACACTGTGCTTTTCGCAGAATTTATAGGTGTTTCCAGGGCCGAGATGCCCGGCCTTATCAAAGGGGCATTCCTTCATGATATTGGTAAGATAGGGATACGGGACAATATCCTTCTGACTCGGGAAAGCTTTGGCGAAAAAGAACACGATATTATGAAAAAGCACGTTAAATTTGGTCTGGAGATTATACAAAAGTCAATTTGGCTTAAAGATGCGGCTCATATCGTTGGCTTCCATCACGAAAAATATGACGGCAGCGGTTATCCTTCGGGAATATCAGGGACGGCTATACCTTTGGCCGCAAGAATCTTTACCATTGTTGATGTCTTCGATGCATTGACCTCCAAGCGCCCTTACAAAGCCTCCTATTCATACGAGAGAACCATGGAATTACTGGAAGAAGGCAGATCCTCGCATTTTGATCCCGAATTGCTGGATCAATTCGAAAAAATTGCAAAAGAGATGTACGCTCGATATGCCGGAAGGGAAAACGATAGCCTGAAATCACAATTCAAGAGTATCACGGATCTCTATTTTCACAGCGACCTCTCGGCAGTTAAGCGATGAAAAAATGCTTTTCTTTATCCTGCATTTCGTCTTCGATTATCCTAGAACTTTGTTTATGGTATAGGTCAGATCTTTGGTTTTAAAAGGTTTAGCAAGAAATAAGTTCCTGCTGATCAAATCTTTCCCTCCCACTGTTTCATCTCTGGTGAGGATTGCTGTAAGAAAAATTATTTTTTGATCCTCCAGCACCTCATCTTCTTTTATCATTACCGAGAGTGGCCGGATATCATCACATCAAGAAAGAACATGTAGGGTCGAAGTTCCCGTAATGCCCCAAGAACATTTTCGCCAAAGTTTTTAGTTCTCACCTGATTATGCACGTTAAAACCTGAGACGTGCTGCCATTACATCAGCATCTTGATGAGAGAGCCATCAATCAAGCATTCTTTTTTCAAATGGTGAGCAAACTACGCCACATATTTGTTGTAGCAGCGGGGATATAGCTTTTATGGGCACATTCAGAAAAGCCTTTCAGGGTCATATGTTCGATAAACTGGTTCCTAAGGCAAGAACTCAAAACGATACCTCCCCGGTTGAATTGGTAAATCAGATGGGCCTGATTTAATTGTCCCTAAAGGAGATAGTATTATCTAATCTTATTTTTTTAATCAGTTGATATAAAAATAAAGGACGAGATAGCTGAAACGATATGATACAAATCCGCGAAGCGGTTCAGTTATTCCACTATATCATAACATATTGATACTGTGTTTCTGAAAAGATTTTTTTTGAGAATAGTTTTCTTTACATTGTGATAATATATTATCGCATAAAAAGATAACAATTTATCTATATATAAAGATAAAAAGATAAATTGACAAAAAGGTAAAAAGAATATAAACTAAAC
>CAZWVC010000003.1:0-25391 GCA_964637245.1 uncultured Desulfocapsaceae bacterium | reverse complement strand
AGATAAACAGATAAACAGATAAACAGATAAACAGATAAACAGATAAACAGATAAACAGATAAAGTGTAAATAAGATTATATGTTAAAAAGATATATTGTTAAAATGACAAATAGAAAAATAGATAAAAAGATAATATGGTAAAATGGTAGAAAATAGTGTTTAATATTACAAAGGGATGATTATGAATGTTGTGGCTATGGTTTCTCAGAAGGGAGGGGTTGGTAAATCGACACTGGCAAGAGCTGTTGCGAGTGAGGCGTGTAGGAGCGAGCTTAAGGTCAAGTTAGCTGATTTGGATACGCAGCAGGGAACGGTTACCGAGTGGCACCGGCAACGATTACATAACGGGTTTAATCCGGTGGGTTCGGTTGAGTTATTTGATAAGGCTGCAAGGGCTGTTAGCTCTGCTGATGGTTGTGATCTGTTGGTGATAGATGGGGCACCGAGGGCAAGTAGCGGTACACTGGAAATTTCGAAATGTGCTGATTTGGTAGTTATGCCGTGTTGTGCCAGCAGAGATGATCTAATACCTGCTCTCAAGCTTGCTTTTGAGCTTGAGAAGAAAGGCATTTCCCGAACCAAAGTTGTTTTTGCCTTGGTTCGCGTTACAACGGATGCTGAAATACAGGATGCACGTGACTATATCGAGCAGTCGGGGTTTTCCGTGCTGGATGGGTGTCTTTACGAAAAGCCAGCATACCGTCAAGCTCAAAATGATGGTTTGTCGGTTACTGAAACGCGTTATCGGTCGCTAAATGAGAAAGCAAATGAGCTGTTAGAGAGTATGTTGACTAAATTGTTAGGCGAATGATATGGCAGATTTTACAAAACTTAAAAAAAAGAAGGGACAGAATCGTTTTGGGGATCTTCCCGCGCAAGATGAGTCAAATAATCTTGAGGCTCCCGAGGTTGCACCGGTAGAAGAAGTAGGAGTGAAAAAAGCGCGAGGGAAAACTGGTCGAACTGTGCAGTTTGCCACCAAAGTTACGGCTGAGTTTGACAAGAAATTCAGAACAGTCGCATTTAATGAAGGGTTAAAGCACACCGAGCTGTTAGAAAAGTGTTTTGAAGCATATTGTGAAAAACATGATCTCTAGTGAAATACTGTAGCATAAAGATAAATTGATAAAAAGATAAACAGATAGCTTTTTGTGGTTAACAGCTGAAGGTAGAGCTATGCTTGTTCGGATGATTTTTTGTTTTCGGGTTCTTGTTGGTATTTTTCTCCTTTTTGGTTCTTGTGCATGTGCGGGCGGCGGTGATATTGAGGGGAGGGTTGTCCGGATTGCAGATGGGGATACTGTTACAGTACTTCAGGAGAACTCACAATATAAGATCCGGTTGTATGGTATCGACACGCCTGAGAGAAAACAAGCTTTTGGACGAGCTGCAAGAGAAGAGTTGAAGGCGATGTTATCAACTAGGGTAGTTGTTGAGAAGAAGGCTGAGGATAGATATGGAAGGACGGTTGGAATTGTGTATTCTGGTGGACTCAATATAAATCGGGAGCTTGTTAAGAATGGTTATGCGTGGGTCTATCGTAAGTACTGCAAGGAGAGTTTCTGTAATGACTGGCTAGCGATGGAAAAAGCTGCTCGAGACCAAAAGAAGGGGCTATGGAAAGAGAGAGCTATTCCACCGTGGGAATTTAGGAAAAGATGACGCAAGGGTTTAAAGGAGCGTCTTGGGTTTTGGGTTCGAGGGAAATGAGTAGGTAGATCTATGTCTATCGTAGTTGGAGGCTCCGCTATGAATTCTTTAGTGATCAAAGGTGTTGGTTTTTTTTTAGTTTTGATTGCTGGTGCAGTAGTGGGGTTGTTTTTCCTCTCAGTTGTCTTTTCAATAATTGGGTATATCTGGGGATGTATACGATTGATTCTTTCAAAATTTCTTCCTGGTGCAAATCTCGTTGGGAAAGATAGAGATCTATATGATCGACGGTACATGAAAGATTCTTCTCTGATAGAAGATGAAAGTTCTCATGATTATAGAGAAATTTATACTAGAAGAGATGAGATCTTGAAACGTCGGAGTAATGGGGGAGGGTGGCTTTAATATAGGTGACTTGTTCTCTCTACTTTTTTAGAATACGTCAGGTCTTTCAGATGATTGACCGCCTTCCAGCTTCCCCCAGGTTTCCCCACATTCCTGTAGATTACTCGTGGTGTTTTCCGCTACGCTGCAACCACCGCGAGTAAAACAGTAAAGGGAGAAAGCTGGCGGTGATCTTCCAGGCTTAGGGGCTGTGGCTGCTTGGTAGTATCCCACCTCTGTTTTGTAATAAGCCATTATCATGAGATGGAAGGATCGGTTTTCTCTATCATGGGAAATAACGTTTCGATACGCTCTGTGGTATTGTTTTCGAACGACCAAAAACAATGCCACAGGCTGAAGTGCGACCAGGGGAATGGGAGGCCTGTTTAAAGTGGCGTGTGATGTCTGCCCTTCGGTCAGCCATGATCCGCCTTGGATGTTTGCTTAAAGATACAAAAATAGACAGAAAAACATCATCCCGAGTTGTGTGTCCACATCATATCTGCGTCATCATAGCTTTGATATTTTGGTATTAAAAACGGTTTTCCGTAGCGGATTAGAGTTTCTCCTCGTGCTGGCAGAATGGTGATCCAATTCTGTTTGTTTTTGTGTACTCCAAATACAATAAATGCAATATAAACAAGCATTTAAGTGGCTTTTTTATTGACTTGGGGGGTGTCTGGTGGTATAATTTAGTATATAGAATCAAAGAGATATCTTCCTGGAATTCGCCAAAGTCTTCAGGGGATTTTCTCAAACAACTAAGGAGATTATGTCATGAAAAAGATGAATGATGCAGAAAAACCCGCCATCGTAAATTTCTCAAAAGAAAACAATTCTTCTCCTACCTGGAAACCAAAAAAGGCTGTCACCACCGCTCAAAAAAGAAGTGTTGATGATTTTGAAGACATGGCTGCAGTGATGATAGGTGGCCCAAACTATTGTTTCGATTGCTGTTAGTATACTACGTTTTCTCTCCCTGAAGTTCGCCAAAGTCTCAGGAAATTTTCTCAAGCAATTAAGGAGGACTGTTATGTCTAGAGCACTAACGCATGCATTGAGTAATGAGGAGATTATTTATACTGCTTCTGCTGCAGGAGCAACTGCACCTCAAAAAGGTGTTTCTGCACGTTATTCCTTTGTTCCTACTCTTAAGGCGGTGGATTTGTTGCGTGAAGTTGGTTGGCTGCCAATTGAGGTAAAACAGAGCGGTGTCAGGCGTGTTGAACGTGAAGGTTATCAGCGTCATTTGATTCGTTTTATGAAAGAAGGTCTTTCTTTTAATGGTGAGCGAGTTGATTTATTGCTTGTCAATTCCCATGATCGCGGTACCGCTTTTAAACTTATTGCCAGTGTGTGGAGGCAGATTTGTGGCAATGGTTTAATGGTCGCTTCAGAGTTTGCCAATTTCACTCATAAACATGTCGGTTTCGATGAGAGTGCTTTTGCTGATTCAGCTCGTTCAATTGCTGGTGCTGCTAGTGAGATTGCTCATAATGTTGAGGAGACCAAAGCAATTGAGCTAACACCTGGTGAAAGAAGTGTTTTCGCTCAAGCTGCCCACCAGCTCGTCTATGATGAGCCAGAAAAAGCACCTATCAACTCGACTCAGTTACTCAAAGAACGACGTTATGACGATAAGGGCAATGATCTCTGGACAACCTTTAACGTTGTTCAGGAAAATATCATAAAAGGTGGCATTCCCGGCCGAAAAGTGAACGGTATTGGAAGGACCCGTCGCACTCGTACCCGTAAGGTAGGCTCGATTGATAAGGATATAAAGTTGAACAAAGCCCTCTGGACGCTTACGGAGAAAATGAAAGAAATCAAGCAACAAAGCTGATTTGTTTCAGGGGCCAGGCTGAAACCGGCCCCTTATTCAACTATTCCAGAATGATTTTGTCATGCTAATAACACACAAAGACTAAGGTTCTATTTACACTTGGCACAACAGTATGGTTGTGGCCCTTAGATACAGAGTAAAACGGTTTTCCTCTAAATCGCTACATCCATCTGCGGCAATTTATTTGTCTTTGGAGTAATAAGGAGTGTATTATGGCTCTCACATATAGAGGTATAGAGAGAGATAAACGGGTTGCGGCTATGTATGATGAGCTAAAGGAGCAGCTCAACATCAAAAGTGGTGAAAAACTCATTACCCATCTTATTTTGAACTTTTTGAGGGTATCTAAAACACTCGATAACACTGAAAAGAAGCTGCACACCATAGAATCGTTACTTCATAAAAAAAGAAAGCTTGATCTTTTAGAGGTGCAGCTTAAAGAAGAGAGTGATATATTAAAGCGAAATATTTTTGTGTATATTCAAGGAGAAGAGGTGGGGCGTGAGTAAGCAAGATACAAAGGTACCTGTAACATCTGATTTTTCTGGTAGACAACAGTCTCTGTTTCAGGTTTTTCTGTGCAATACCGACAAGGAACGGGAAGATCTTTCAAACACCATCGAGTTATGGGATTTGGTGCCAAAGTATTCGGTCTCAAAAAAGACACAAAACGATATCAGAAAAAACGGGATGTTACCCATTCATGAGCACAACTTTGTGCACATGAAAAAGCATTTTACCCTGAAAATTCATCCTGCAAGAGTGGTAGTTGATGGTAAGGAGAAAGAATTCTATCCTGGAGCAAGAGAAGAGATCGTTGAGGATGCTTTGAGAAAGATTGCCACAGAAGATGATCAGCTTTTTTTTGACGGGAACCGCTCCGGCGTCCGCTTTACCCTGCATAATCTCAGGAAAGAGCTCAAGAGGAGAGGGCACACTCTCTCCTATACAGAAGTTGTGGAAGCATTGACAATCCTGAAACGATCCAACATTGAAATCTCTGATTTTAAAGGAAGAGTTATCTGTGAATCAAACATTATCCGAGATCTTATTACTGTTAATCAGAAAGAGATCAGGGAGGATCCTTCCGCAAGATGGTATGCTGATTTTTCTATTCTGGTAACCGAGGGTATAAAACAACTTCAGTATAGGCAGTATAATTATACCCGTATAATGAGCTACAAATCTCAACTTTCCAGGTGGATTAACAAGCGGCTGATTCACAATTACAAACAGGCGAGCCTTACCAAACAATATCATATCAAGCTCTCTACAGTTGCCAGAGACAGCGGTCTTTTGATTGCCAAGAGAGAGAAGGATAACAGAGTCAAGTTTGAACGGTCCCTAAAGGAGCTAAAAAAAGGCAATGTTATCATGCATTATGAAGGTGAAGAGAAGAGGGGGGAGAGAAACAAGCTTCTGGATGTGGTCTATACAATAATGCCTCACCATGATTTCATAGAAGAACAAAAAGCAGCAAACAAAAGAGAACAGAAAAGCCTGGAAAACTAGGATTAATTGACTATAGAGACGGACAGCTTAAGAACGGTTACTTTCATTATCTTGAAAAAGGACCAAATTGTGTTATAATTATCATTATAATGTTAATTTTTTTGGAGGTGAGTTATGGCCGTTCAGTCTGAAAGGATTACAATTCTGGGAACACCAGATTTTAAGGCTTTTTTAGCAAAAGAAGCGAAGAAAGAAGGAATTAGTATGTCTGAGCTTGTGCGTCAAAGATGCGCCAGAAAATCAAAAAATGAAGATGAAAGGCTTCTAGTCGCTCTGATTAATGAGGTAAATAAAGCAACCGCAAAGGCGAAGAAAACCCTAGAGAAAGGGTTGAAGGATGCTGAGCAGGTACTTACCGAAATTCGAAAAAAGAAATGAGCACACTAAAAGATGTAATAACAGCAATGAAAGAAGTGTTGCTGCTTACCGATAAAGTTGAGCGCACCGGTAAAATGCTCTCTGAGATCTCCGTTGAGCTGAGAGAGCAAGATCGGCGTTTAGTTCGCCTGGAAACTCTTGTTGAAGTGGCCAAGGCGCAACCCAAACAAATCAAGGACTAGCGCTAGAAGACTGCCAAAAGAACTCCCGGGCCAGCCTCTTACCATTCTCAAGACCACATTATTTGACAATAGCCTTATTTCACTTGTCCAGTTGATTCTGAAAAGAGATTTTACTTGAAAGCGGTAGGATTATACACCACTTCAGTAAATTCGGTCTTAAGTGTTTAAAAAAACGTCTTTAATGCAAAAAGACTTTAATATGTATCACAGCTCTACTTCAATTGAAGTACATAAACAGGCGTTTATGCACCAGCTTTCTTGCTATTTGGTCAAGGAGTGCAGGGTTTTAGCACTAAGAGGTGGTAGGTTCACACGCCACATTTACACAAATGCGGTAGGATTATGCGCCATTTTGCACAATCAGAGAACAAAAGCAGTAGGTTGAGACGCCACACGCGGTAGGATCACACGTCGTATAACGGTAGGATTATACACCACATGGCGGTAGGATCGTGCGCCACAACCCGGTAGGTTCATGCGCGAGTAAGACCATACTTGAGAGTAATTCTCACTAATTTCAGCTGATGCAGTAGGATTATACCCCACTTGGTTAGTACATAGAGTAGGATTGGCTCCCACTTTAGAAAATATGCAGTAGGATTATGCGCCATATCTTCTAGAACGCGGTAGGATTATGCGTCAGCAAGCCTATCAACACTTGAAGGTTGTAGGTTTACACGTCAGATATCGGTAGGATTATACAACATGAGTTTTTCTAAGATTCAGAGAATATCTGTATATACGAAGATGTGAATGGTGTTAGTCTTTTTTAATCTTTTAATCTTATATAGTCTTGTTTGAGGAGAAAGTTTGGGTGAAAAAAAGATTATATAATGTCGCCCAATCTGCTCCACTACGTTACACAGATTCCCCGACACCCCACCCAATAAAATTCTTGCTACGCAACATGATAAATAAACGTTCTAACTTTTACATTTATAAAATTTTAAATCATCCAGTATAAAAAAGATATTCACCTTTTATTACTCCAAAAAATAAAATTAATTGACAGAGTATACTTATCAAAGGTTTTTTGTTCATCCGATGAATATAAATTTAAATTGGAAATTTAGGGGTTGTGGCAGATCTCTGGGCAGGGGAGAGGTCTCTTTATATATGTTCAAGTCAAAATAGAAAAGATCAATGCCCCTAAAAATGTACCAAATAGAAAAGCTATTATTATTCCATAATAGAAGTTGGTCTTCGCGGATTTGCTCAGTTCCGGTAAAGTAAACTCCTCTTTTAATGCATTAATTTCGTCTTTGAACTGCTGAATTGATCTATTTTGATCTTTTAAAATTTTAACTTGAGATTGTTCTAAATATTCTTGGGTTTTCTTTTTACTATTTTCTTCAAGTACCGTAATCGCTGTCATGTGTGACTCGATACGCTCATCAATCACCTTGAAGTGTTCATCTAAGATTTTCTCATTCAAAAGTAATACTGAAAAAAGAGGGTCGTTTTCATTTAGAGCTACCCCTTTTTTTGCTGCTAATTCTGCTATTACCTTTTTCTTATCCATTTTAGTCAAAGACCAAAGATATGTTTTTAAACATCATATCCTTGAAATTTTTAATCCTCTGTCTCGGAATTATCATATAGGTATCTGATTTTATATACTGATTAAATGTAACCCTATCCTCTAACATTTGTTGTATATCGATACCAAAAGTCTCTTTCGACATCTCCGGTATGGTTACTAGCCCATAAATATCAGCTTTGTTGTTTTGATACACCTTCATTCTTTCAAAGGTTTTTCCATCAGTTTCAATTTTACCAAAATATTCGTTTAGCCAAACTACGGTATTTACCGATTTTCCGAAGGTTTTTATTATGTATTCAAGTCCTTTGAGGGTATCAATTAATGCCTGACCACCGGTTATGACCACATGAATGAAAACTTTGTAGTCGTTCTCGACCAGAAAATTTAAAATAGAGCCTTCCTTCAGATAGGCGGTCATAGGGATAAAAGATGATGCACCATTGTCGATGATATAAACACCTTTTTTGTGAATGATATTTTCGATTAAACGATCAAAAGTCCGCGTATTTATTGTATCACCATCCATTATTTCGAACGGCTCAACATTGAGCTTTTTAAATCCTGAAAATGTTCTGTTGACAGGGTCTGTGTCAATACAGAAAGGTGTAATTTCTTTCTCTAATAAATATTGAGAGATGAGCGTTGTTACTAGTGTTTTTCCAACTCCGCCTTTACCTTGTAACGTAAGATGTAATTCCATAAAAACCTCAATCTGTAATTGATATTTATTTTTGAAACTACAAATAAAAAAAATACGATTGCTACACTAGTTTTTCAGGGTCATAATCTGCCGGATTAAAAACGTGCGATTTAGGGCTTGCTGTTTCTGCTGCTTGAGAATTTTCCTGTTGTCTTTGTAATCCCTCTTTTTTGATATATTTATTTACTAGACGGGTGAATGCTGCATAGCCAACAGGCATAGTTTGGGATTCAAACATTACGGTGTGAATCTCTTTCATGGTGTAGCCTTTTTGTAAGGCTTCCAGAATTTCGTCCTTATGCGCTAAGATCGCAACGACACCTTTGTGGGCAGGCTTTCTTTTCTTTCTTTCAGCATCAAGTTTATCGATAAGTCTTTTTTTGGCCATTTTTGTTGATTAGCGTATATTCTAGTTTAGAATAGTTTGTATTATAGTACATTCTACTGCATATTAACAAAATTCATAATTAATTACAAATAAATTGAATTATTTGTGGCGATGTTGTAACATTTATATGTAGTTAGTATGACAGGATGTGTAATTGTGGTCACAATTACGAGCTTATTCGCCTCTGGCTCAACGTAAAAGATAAAAAAAGACAAAAATGAAAACCCAAAAAAGAACAGATTACGTCAAGTTCAGGGCCACCGAAGAAGAGAAGAAAGAGCTCAAAACATTAGCTAAAGCTCATGGTTTTAAAAACAATGTTTCTGAATATCTCAGACAAGCAGGGCTTCAGCCAAGAATAACAAACAGAGCAAATATCGAGATAATTTCGCAACTCGCAAAAATTAACGCAGACCAGGTACGATTAGGAAACCTGTTAAAAATGGCTTTATCAAGCGATAACGGAGCAGATGTGAGCGATCTAATAGCAAAGATCAAACAAACTCAAGTTGACATACAGGAGGCCGTTTGTAGCCTATGATAGCCAAACGTGTTCCAAACAAAAAAAACACTTCTTCAATTAAACGACTGGTTGACTATCTTAATGATCCAGAAAAACAGGGCAACATTGAAAAACCTGATGGTGATACAACACGGCTTGTGAATTATATCGATAAGGGTGAAGGTCTGGCCAGAATATCAAACTGCTCATTTGATAATTTAGGTGCAGCACTCAAAGAGATCCAGGCAACTCAGGAGAGGAACACCAGGGCAAAAGGGAACAAAAATTATCACCTGGTCCTTTCTTTTAAAGAGGGTGAACGACTTGAAAGAGAGACTCTGAACAAAATAGAAGATGATTTTATCGAAGAATTAGGATTTGGTGAACATCAACGAATCTCCGCAGTACACGACAACACCAATAATCTCCACATCCACATAGCCATAAATAAAGTTCACCCCACAAAACATACTATTTCCGAACCATTTTATGATAAATATAAAATGTCTGATATCTGTCATAAGATAGAGAGAAAATACGGTCTACAGGTTGATAATCGTATCAACAGAGAGAATAAAAAAGCCTTTAGTAAAGCCTCTGATATTGAGGCCCATACCGGAGAAAAAAGTTTTCTTTCTTATCTCAAGGAAAAGACTGTTCAGGAACTACTAAGCGAGCTGGAAAACCATTCTTCATGGAAAAATGTTCATCGTGTTTTACATAAAAATGGCCTGCAGATCCGCAAGAGGGGTGCTGGTTTCGTTTTTCAAGATCTAGAGAGTGGTATTTGTATAAAAGCATCTGCTGTCCACCGGGATTTTTCAAAAAGAAAGCTTGAAGGAAATCTTGGTCCGCTCAAGGAATCAAAAGTAAAATATCCGACTGAGAGAAAATACAGTTACGGACCAAAACAACCACAGGACGAAACATCTCAAAAACTGTGGGATCTCTATTTACAAGAAAAAGAAGAGAGGATTAACAACCGGAAAGAGTTGTTTGAAAAATTTTATACAGACAGGGGTTATCTTCGTTCTGTTTTCAAAGATATCAATAGAAGGTGGAAGGAAACTAAACTCTCTTCAATTATGACTTACAGGCAAAAAAGAGAGGTTTATGCAGCACTACAGATAGAGAAAATCCAGACAAAAAAAACATATACCTCTCTCCGTAATACAATTAACGAGGCACACCCAAGAATATCCTGGACGTCTTTTTTGATTGAACGGGCAGAGCGAGGAGATGAAAGAGCACTCCAGGTGCTGCGCTATAAATCTAAACACGGAACACTAAATGAAGGCGTTTCGCTGCCTCATAAGTCTTCAAAAAATTCAAAAAGAGAAGAGGGGTTCATTTCTGGTGATTGGCAGGATGATAAGATAGTCAATGATATTAAATATGCTGTTGATAAAAGGGGAAGGGTAAGATATACGAGAGGGCGAGAGTGGGTTGTTGATTCTGGCGGCAAGGTAATACCAGGTGCAACCGACAGAAAAACTGTTTCGTTTGCCCTGGAGCTAGCCGTAGCTAAATATGGACAAAGATTTACAATTAACGGAAGCACGGGGTTTGTTGAAATGGTAAAAAAAGAAGCCCTAAAAACTGGTCTTACAACAAAAGGAATGGGTGTTTCGCGCTAGTTTTTGTCTAGATAATTGATCTTCTTTTTTCATATATTACAAATAAAATCAAAGATTAAGACGAGGTTGACATGACCTGTTAAACCAGCTATCATGAAAGTGTCTTCAAATACTCCTTAGTTGTATTTAAGACAGCCCCCGTTGACTTTGGCGAGTTGTTTTCATAGCGGGGGCACTTTTGTATAATCTGTTTATATTATGATGTGCACATCTTTAATTTGGCAGCGATACTAAGATATCTATCAACTGTTTCTCTCGGTGGATTGTCGTAAGCTTCCTGTAAGAATACCGTTGCTTTCTGCCTGTCAATATCAACCACCTCAAAAACCGAGGTCTGATTAAATATTTTATGTGCCTCATTCACTAATTTTTCAATTGATTCCATCGTAGATATTGTCCTTGTAGAAATAAGTCTTTAGTTATTATAACATTTATGAATAACGACCTTTTACACCCCATGTTCCCAACTCTTAACTGCACTGCACAGAAACCTGTTGAGAAATTTTACAGGTAGGATCTCACATATTTCTCACATTGGAAAAGAATTTCTAGAAAAGACTGATATTTAAAAACCGAGGTAATTGCATCACCTGTAGTCCATTATTGATGCTGACTAATAAATGATTGCATTTTTAGGCGACACTTGACGCCGTGGTTCACTTTCAGTGTCATCTTGATTGCATTTTTGTAAAAACTTTACAACCGTACCTATCTTTCTGTAGGTGTTTTTTGGTTTTCTTGCCCTGTTATCTTGTTATGGCTGTGTTTTTTTTTTATTTGAGTAAGAAAACTAAAGTGATTGCATTTTACGTAAAGGTTTTCTGTTAGGATTTTTTGTTGAAAAATTTTAGTATCTGTATTTTTTTTATAATATATTACATATGATTAAATGGTTTTTTATGCGTTTAGCAACACTTTAAAACGTTAGAGATACTTGACACATGGAGCATGTGTTCTAACATGGATTCTGACACATAAGGTGAAATATTCCACCATTTCAAAAAACTGTTTTTGCAATAGAGGAATTTATATGACCTATACCAGAGAAGAGAAACGATTTACGATTCTCTTAGATGATAAAAACATGTGGCTTCATGAATTGGCTGGTAACAAACAAAAGACAGTAAACTTCCTTATAAAAAAGAGTTTGGTGGCGAAAACTCGGACGACCCGGAAACCAAAAAAAATTTTTTCAAAAGAACGGCTCTGCAGCCCAACAAATTCTTCTTGAGCAAAAGTTCAAGGTATAAGAATAACAGCTTTTCTTGTTAGTTAAATAATATTAGCAGCATAAGCATTTAGGACAACTTGAAACGCAAGCTTTGGTTTTAATTTTTGTTGACATAAATCTATCAAGTTTGATATAAAACACTATATGCTATAGTGCTAATGTGACACAGTGCTATACTGTTATAAAGCAAAATATCCTTGTTAGAGTTGTTAGACGTGGTGTATTAAGTCATTGCTAACTTTTAGAAAGGACAACTCTAATAGGGGATTACCATCATGACAAAAGAAAACATCAGGTTTTCGATACCAGAACATCATCAGTGGTTAAAAGGATTACGCGGGGGGTCCCTGGTTCTTGAATATTTACTTGATAAGGAATTTGGAACAGCGGTAGAAGCAACAGGGAAGCCTCCCGAACTCGTCGCGGCTGAGAAAATCGTCAAGGCTCAAGAAATTATAAAAGAGATGCGCGAGAAGACGATAGCCGCAAAGCAGGACGAACGTGGAGGCTCACATGGTAAAAACAAAGAGTCAGGTTCTGCAGGTTCATCCTCAAAAAAACAAAGGAAGAGGTGAGTCTGAGAGCGGTAAAAGACTGAAAAAGAAACTCAAAAGAGAGCTTGGCCCAACCATTCTGGAAGCTCTCTCGCTCCCCGATGTTGAAGATATAACCCGAAACAGTGATGGCAATTTGTGGGTGAAGCGGCGGGGCCAACGATGGGAAATACTTGGTCAACTTAATGATATTCAAACAGAAAACATTCTCCGTGCTGTAGCCTCTTCTTTAGGGGTAGAAATAACCCCCGACAGACCGTATTTAGATGGTGAACTTATAACAGAAGATGGCAGCCGCATTCACGGCAACATCCCTCCAGAGTCATCCAGACCCTGTTTTACCATAAGGAAAAAACCCGAGATTATATACAGTCTCGAGCACTATCTTGAAACTTCATGTCTTTCCGAACACTTCTATGAAGTTCTCTGTCATGACATTACCAGCCATAGAAATATCATTGTTGTTGGTGGCACTGCAAGTGGCAAAACCACTTTTGTAAACGCTTTAATAAAAAAAGCCACAGAGCTCACACCACATGACCGGTTTATTGTCATCCAGGACCAGGCTGAGATCCAATGCACTGCTCTCAATGTAGAGCACCTTTTTACCTCTCACACCAGAAATTTAAACGATCTTGTAAGAGAAACATTACGAATGCGGCCCGACAGGATAATCATTGGTGAGGTGCGTGGGGAAGAAGCCTTAAACCTTCTTGAAATCTGGGGAACTGGCCATGGAGGAGGCTTTGCTACAGCCCACTCTGACATAGCCGACCCATTGATGGGTCTTGCCCGAATAGAGTTGCTTGTCTCTAAGGCTAAATCCAGCCTGAGTGACGAGTTCATTAAAAAACTGGTTGCCTCTACCGTAAACACAGTTGTGTGCATCCAGGAGCATGAAAACAGGAGGAAAATTAGAAGTATAGCACACGTCAAAAGCTATACGAACAACATCTATTTAATCTCAGAAACAAAGGAAGAAGAGTATGAATAAAAACAGCCTTAAGTTTGCAGTGGTTCTTTCTATCTTGTTCCTGCCAAGCATGGCTATTGCCGCCGCCGGTACTGCACTACCGTGGGAGGGAGCAATAAACATTTTGGTCGCTTCAGTAACTGGGCCTGTGGCAATCGGAGCTGCTTTGATTGCTATCTGTGCATCAGGTGGGGTGCTTATTTTTCAGGGTGGTGAGATGAGCACATTTGCCCGAACTGGCACCTATATCGTGCTGGTAGCCGGATTGCTGGTTGGAGCGAACAACGTGTTACAGGCATTGTACGGTTCAGCTGCGGTGGTTCCTGTAGTGTAAAAGAAAAAATCTACCTGCAGCCCTTTGGTTAGAGGGTTGCAAAGGGCAGGGGTAGGAGAATGGAAAATGAATTACGCCAGATTAGCTTGAACCAGGCTCTCATTAAAGAAGATCATCTCTGGGGGTGTGAAAGAAAACCTATACTCCTTATCACCATGTTTTCGTTGGTGTTTGTGATTTTGTCGGGCTTTGACATAAAGTTAATCGTGTTTGGGTTACTCCTCTGGCTTGGAGGTTATTTGTGTCTGAGGCTGACAGCCAAGGCCGACCCAATAGCTTCACTGGTGTATCTACGACATATTAAATACCAGTCTTACTATTCGGCCACATCATCACCTTTTTGTCAAAAAAACAAGGTGTTTAAATGATTAAACTTGATCCATTCAGGAACAAAAACCTTGGTTTTTGTGACCTGCTAAATTATGCAGCGGTGGTTGATGACGGTATCGTTTTGCTGAAATCTGGTGCGTTGATGGCCTCATGGGTATACAGGGGGCCAGATGTGGCCGCCCTAACGCCAAATGAATTAAATTCAAGAGCAATCCACATAAACAATGCCCTATTACGGCTTGGCACCGGCTGGATGACGCAGCACGATGTTGTGCGAATACAAGCTGTTGGATATCCCCAGAAAAACCACTTTCCCGACAAAGTCAGCCGTATGATTGACAAGGAAAGAGAACTTCTCTTTAAAAGTGGTGTCCACTTTGAAAACAGGATGGTGGTTACGCTGACCTATTTACCGCCAACCGTCTTACAGCGAAAATTTTCCTCTCTGTTTATGAGTGGAGAAGATGACAGCAGTATTGTTGGAGTAGGAAAGAAGAACCTCAACTATTTCCAAGAAAGCTGCAAAGAATTTGAGGGCCGGATGAGGGCTGTTTGCTTTATGTCCAGGTTACAATCCCACAAAGTGGTCGATATGGATGACAACGAGACTGTTCAAGACAACCAATTACGATTTATCCAAATGGCAATAACGGGTGACAACCACCCTATCTCATTGCCCAGCAACCCAATGTATCTTGATTGTCTTTTTGGACAGGATTTCAGAACAGGTTTCAGGCCACTTCTGGGAGAGAAGTATATCGGAGCTATCACCATTGATGGTTTTCCGCAAGCTACCTTTCCGGGAATACTCAGAGGACTTGATGAAATGTATCTGGAGTACAGGTGGAGCAACCGCTTCATCTATGAAGACTCTGTGGCAGCCCTCAAGCTGCTCAATAAATATCGTCTAAAATGGCAGCAGAAGAAGAGGGGGTTTTTGGCACAAGTAACCCAAAACTACCAGGCTCCGGTGGATGAGTTTGCAGAGAAAATGGAGGCTAACACCAACGAAAGTATTGCAAATGCATCCAGCGGTGAAGTCACATATGGCTATTATACAAGCGCTATTATTATTCGCTCGAAAAACCTCGATGAGCTTGAGGACAGTCTTGATCAGGTCAGATCACTCATTAACTCAACCGGTTTTAATGCAAGAATTGAAGGGATGAACGCTGTTGAGGCATATCTCGGCAGTCTCCCTGGTCACGCTGCCGAAAATGTCAGAAGACCCTCTATTCACACTCTCAATTTGTCCGATCTTCTCCCTCTCAACACAGTGTGGCCAGGGAAACGTTATAATCCATGTCCTTTTTATCCGCCAAAATCACCACCCTGGATTGTCACGTCGACAAACGGAAGCACACCTTTTCGGCTTAATCTTCACCATGATGACTTGGGGCATACTATGGTTATCGGCCCTACTGGTTCGGGGAAATCGACATTTCTTGGTCTACTGGCAGCTCAATTTTTAAAATATCCAAACGCCAGTGTTTTTGTCTTTGACCAAGGGTACAGCATGTACCCTTTGGTTTCGGCAATAACAGGAGGGAAGTTCTTTGATATTGGAGAAGACGACTCTTTTGAGTTAACTCCTCTTGCGGATCTCACAAGCCAGGTAGATCTGATGTGGGCTGAAGATTGGCTTGTATCAGCTTTAAAACTTCAAGGGGTTACGGTTACACCGCAGCGAAGAAATGCTATTCGCTCAGCTCTTGTCCAACATAGAGACAGTGAGGATGTATCCTTACATGATTTCAGGGTAAACCTGCAGGACAGGGAGGCAACCGAGGCTCTAGAGAAATATACAGTTTCAGACAGCAACACAACTGCCCTTTTGGATGGTGAGAAAAGGTGTCTTGAGCTTGGTCATTTCAATGTGTTTGAACTTTTTCATCTCATGGAGATGGGAGAAGAGTTTCTACTCCCTGTGATCACCTATATTTTTCATACCATTGATAAACAGCTCAAGGGCCAACCAGCTACAATAATTATAGACGAAGCCTGGATTGCTTTGGGTCATGAGGTCTTCAGAAGGAAGATACGTGAGTGGTTGAAAGTTTTACGCAAGGCAAACGCCGTTGTTGTCCTGGCAACCCAATCTATCTCTGATGCTTCAGCAAGTGGTATACTCGATGTTCTGGCTGACTCTTGCCCTTCAAAAATATTCCTCCCAAACCCAGCGGCAAGAGATGACTCAAACGTAAAATTTTATACGACCCTTGGGCTGAATACTACAGAGATTGACCTATTGGCCTCTGCAACACAAAAGAGAGACTATTACTACAGGGGGCCCGAAGGGAGAAGACTTTTTGGTTTGGATCTTGGCCCTTACGCTCTTTCTATTTTGGGAAATTCCGGCAAGGAGGATATCCGCAGGATAAGAGAGCTTAAACTACAATACGGCGAAGATAACTGGCTACCGCACTGGCAGATGGAAAAGGGGGTAGAGTATGCGAACTAGGATAAAAAACAGCTTACTGGCAACGCTGTTGTTTTGTTTTTTGATTTCCGCCGGGGTTTGTTCGGGTGGCACTGGTAATCCTACAGGGTTGGCTACTGAGGTAACGCAAATACTCAACAACCTTGAGCTTATAGGCCTAAATGTCACAGAACTAAAAGCACTAGCACAGCAGGCAGATCAGCTGATGAACGAGGTTATGATGATTGAGAACCAGCTCAAGAATCTTGAAACTGTAGTAATGTCGCCATACAAGGTAATTAACTCTCTTCAGCAGCTTGCCGATGCGGTCAAGCAAGGCAATATTCTCAGTTATGCTTCCGGCAGTATTCTCCAGGACTTCATAGACATGAACCCAGGTTTTGGCCAATACGCTCAAACTGAGCTCGAAGAATCCTATGTGGTGGGCAGGTACAACAACTGGTCTGCTCAAAATATTGAAAGTGCAAGAACAGCTCTAGAGGTTGCTGGAATTCAAAACGAATCGCTAATCGATGAAGATTGGAATCTCAACGAGTTGTATTTTTCTTCAGCCACTGCCGAAGGGAACCTCGCTGCTGTTCAGGCTGGAAACGCAATTGCAAGAGAAGAGGTCCAGAGCTTACACCGATTACGGCAACTGATGATGACAGACCTTCAGCTCCAGGCCAACTATATTGCCGCCCAACAGGACAAAGAGGATATGGAGAATGCAGGCCACCTTTCTGTGAGAGGACTAAAAGGAAAGGCTGTAATTGGAAATGGTGAAAATATCATTGATGACTTCTAGTGAAAGGAGGGAAATGTGAGAGCTAAATTAATCATTGTAATTCTGGCTTTGTGCGCATGTGTTGGTACCGTCATTTATTTTTTTACCATTAACATCTCAACAACCAACAACTCAATTGTCCAGGAGATAGAAAAGCCCTTTTATAAAGACGCAAGGGGGACAAAGGGAAAGGCTACAATAGGTGATGGGGAGAATATCATAGATGACTTCACCAGGGATAGGAAGAAAGATGAAAAATAAGACTTCTATTTTATTATTATCACTGTTTCTTGTCCTTATTGTAACCACCCTATGTTTTGCAAATGTTCCAGAAGAGGGGGCTTTGGATCAAATAAAAAACGTGTTTAGGGACAATTCTGTCACCTGGGGGCCTACCCTTCAGCTTTATGCAGAGAGAATTTTCTGGGGGCTTGCTGCAATCGACTTAACGCTGGCAGCAGTGTGGTTGGTTTTAAACCCTGGAGAGTTCAGTGACTTTACGGCCCTGGTGGTGAGAAAAACCCTAGTAATAGGGTTCTTCTTTGCCCTTTTACAAAACGGCATTGCTTGGGCTAACTTAATTGTGAAATCACTGGTTGTTGCAGGTGGTACAGTCAACACCGGGGCAATTAACATTACACCTTCAGACATTTTCGAAACAGGATACAATCTGTGCTCAGATATAATCGATGCAACAGGAGTCTTCTCACCGATTGACAGCCTGGGCTTGGTCATCGGTGGTTTTATCGTGATGATCTGTTTTGCGCTCATCGCTGCAATGATGCTTTTGGTATATGTCCAGGCGTTTATCATGGTTAACGCCGGTATCCTCTTTCTTGGCTTTGGGGGGCTTACCTATACCAGAGAGATTGCTCTGGTATACTTTCGTGCAGCTCTCTCTGTCGGTGCCAAGCTTTTTATCATGATACTTGTTGTCGGATTGGGGCAAACCATTCTGAGTCAATGGATTGCGGTTTTTGATGTGAACTTCAAAGAACTATCAATTTTTATAGGTGCGGCCGTAGTTCTGTTGGCACTGGTTAAAGCAATCCCAGACATGGTAGGTGATCTTATTAACGGATTTTCCTGGGGTGCCGGTGAGTCCTTAGGCAGGACAACGGTAAATATTGCCAAGACATCTGTTGCCGCATCTGTTGGTGCTGGTGCAGCAGCAGCAGGTGGAACAATGGCTGTGCATGAGGCGGTCAAACTAGCCAAAGCATCTGGGTCATCCGGGTTTGGTCTACCTTTTGCTACGACAGGTAAACTCATAAAGTCAGGGTTTAATGATGTTGCTGGAAGGTTGAGTGGCAAACATTGGGGGCATGGAACCGCTGGTGGCAGAATGGCCGCAAACATGCAACAGAAAAGACAAATGACCCCAGGAGACGCAGCGAATCAAGGAAAAAAAGAAGAGGAAAGTGAACCTTACTTCTCTCCGCTTAACGAGAAAAAGTAACTCTTACATATGAGGGTTAACTATGACACCATATATGAGTGCAAGAAAGACATGGAACGAAAGATTTGGCCCATTGATAGCAAATGGAACTATGGGGATCTTTATTGGAGCAATGGGTGTGCTTGTTGCTTTAATCTGTGTAATCACGATTCTTTACATCTCTTCTCAAAATAAAATAGAACCATACTTAATTGCCGTTGATAAACTTGGCCACACCACCGTTATTGGACGTGCCGGGAGTAACAACGCTATTGTTCTGGAGAGGGTCGATATCTCAGAGCTGAAACAACTTATCTCACAATGGAGAGAGGTGTCCTTAGATGCAACTATTCAAAGGAGGAATGTTTTTGAGGTGTACAACCACTTTCTAAAAGGCACTCCGGCTGCAACAAAGATAAACGATTATTTCACTACGAACCAGCCTTTTGAAAGAGCCAAAAAGGAAACTGTTTCCACTGAGGTTTCAAGTGTTCTGCGGGTGAAAAAAGATGTCTACGAGGTTGAGTGGAAGGAGGTGGAGATGGACAGGAAGACAGGTACAACCCTGAACCAGAGTAACTACAAAGCTGTTTTTTATGTATCACACCACAAACCAAACTCAGAAAAAGACATAGCGGAAAACCCCGCTGGCTTAATAATCGATGACTTTAACTGGAGCCGTGAAATATGAGAATATATACAATCTCAGTGTTTTTCTTGATGTTTGCAACCTCTGTTTTTGCGCAGAAGAGAGCAGCAAACGAGCCTGTAGTGCTCAAGAAAAACCAACCTGCAAGCGCGTCTGTATTGATATCCAAAGAAAATGCAAAAGTAGGAAAAAAGGGTAAAAAAAGTCTTGAGCTTGCTAAAAAATGGGCTGAAAAACCTGTAATGCCGGTCATGAAGGAAAACGGCGTGATCTATTATCCTTATGGCTCAAGCATGCCGGTTGTTGTGTGTAAACCATTAAAGGTATGTGCCATTCAACTCCAAAGTGGTGAGGAAATTATAAACAAGCCTCAATGTGGTGACACCCACAGGTGGAAGATAACCCCTGCAAAAGCAGAAGAGGGAAGGCCAGCAGTTATCTATGTCAAGCCATGGGATAGTAACCTCACCACAAACCTTATGATCAACACCAACCTGAGGCTGTATACAATAGAGCTGAAGTCCAGAAACGATAATTACACCCCCATTATCGCCTTCACCTACCCAACAGATACAGATGGTGAGTGGAATGCCTATTTCAAGGAAAAAAAAGATAGGGAGGATAAGGCAGCATATGCGAAGAGGCTGGAGGACTCCAAGGTTTCCGCAGGTACTGAAAATCTTGACTTTAACTACAGGATCACTGGTAACGCAGACTGGAAGCCAGTGAGGGTCTACAACAACGGTGTTAAAACGATTATACAAATGCCAAAAAAAATGGCTGAAACCCCTGTCCTGCTTGGGGTAAGTGATGGTGAAGAGGTGTTAATTAATTACCGGATTAAAGGCTCAACCTATATCGTCGATCAAGTTTTCGATGAAGCCAAACTGATCATTGGGGTGGGTGGCGATCAAAAGAAAATTAAAATTTCCAGGATATAGGAGGGAGCTATGGGATATGCAAAGACTCTATTTCTCCTCGTTTTCCTTTTTGCTCTGTTTGGGTGCAGCAGTAAAAACTATATGCCTGAAGATCTTGGCGCATCTCAAATTTCATTTATTACCCAGGACATTGGAAAGTTCTGTGCTGAATCAGTGAGCAAAAACCAGGTACTAGGTTTCATGAACGATGAATTAAGTGCTGAGCTTGCTGAGTGGTTGGCGGGGGATGGGTATACGACGGTATATTACCACGCCGGTAATAAAAAGAAAGGGTTGAACAACAGTGATATTACGTGGGTTACCTACACAGTTGATTATCTCGCTGAAGACAAGATGTATGTCAACGTGAATGTTGGAGAGAAAACAAAACTTACACGACTTTATATAATCACTGGAGACAAACTTACGCCAAAAGAAAAACTATTAGGGAGGGTTATGGAATGAAAGATCTTTTGAACCCCGAAAACACCCCCCATCAAAAAGTGCAAAGAATCAACAAGCTTCCGTTAATAATGGTGTGTCTTGTTACGCTTGGAATTCTTGTTGGATTTTTCTATCTCATTAACGGAAAGAACAGGAGGACTGTTGAGGCAGAAAAAAACCAGGATGTGCTCAAGACAGACACCTCGCTTGCCGAAGGTATTCTCAAAGGAACTCCGAAGCATGGCATTATTGGGGAAGCCTATGCGCAGCAAAAACCGGTCGATGCTGACCAGAATAGACCTGTGACACTTGAGCCAGCTCCTCTTGCCCAGCAACCTCAGCAGAAGCCGCAAAAATCCGAGGCTCAAAAGGAGGTCGAACGAATTACACGACTGAAAAAATCACGGCTGGAAGATGCACTTACCGCACCCAGCACAACGTCAACTTCATTTGCGAACGTAGGAAACAGCACAGGTAAACCAACAGGAACTGTAAACCCAGCTCAAGTGGCAAATGTGGGCGGTTTTGATGGCAACAGTGTCATGAGCAAAATAAAGGATACGCTTGAAACAACTGCTGGTGGTGATCCGAACAAGCAGCAGCATAAAAATGAGTTTTTAAATGAAGAGCGGCTATCGAAGGGATATTTACACAACACAAGGACTCCCCAGGTGTCACCCTATGAAGTGAAAACCGGTACGGTGATTCCGGCCGCCATGGTGGGTGGTTTAAATTCAGATCTACCAGGGATGATAATCTCTCAAATTACCCAGGATGTCTATGATACCGCAACTGGAGCCTACTTACTCATACCCCAGGGAAGTAAACTTGTGGGCATGTATGATAGTTATGTTGCCTATGGTCAGAACAGAGCTTTGGTTGCGTATACCAAGATTATATATCCTGACGGCTCAAGTATTGATCTTGGAGGTATGCCAGGAGCTGACCAGGCGGGATATGCGGGGTTACATGACCAGGTTGATAACCATTATTTCAGAATATTTGGTTCTGCTCTATTGGTCTCTTTAATTACAGGGGCCTATGAATATACCCAGGATGACAACGACAGGTTTGATGACAGCAAAGATGCAGGAGACACGTTATCGAGTGCCGTTGCTCAACAGCTCGTGCAAACATCACAAGGTCTTTTGCGAAAGAACTTAAACATACAACCCACCATCAAAATACGCCCAGGAGATAGGTTAAATATAATGGTCAACAAAGACATTATTTTCCCTGGAACATGGGAGGGGTAAATGTCCGTAGGCTATAAAAAAACAAGAAAAAACAAAAGATACCTGATACTTTTCTTTACCTTTATTTTCGTTTGTACCTGTGCTTTTTCTTTCACTCAGCTTTTAGTGTCCGCCTTTGATTCTGGAACCCTTGGAAAACCTCTTTTTGGCAATACATTTAGCCCCTGGAAGGGCTTTGTCTGGTGGTATCAGGCTGGAGGGGCTTACCCCGATCTGTTCAGAGAGAAATTTATCCTCTCTCTTTGTATCGCTGGGTTGGTCTATGGCTTTTTGTTAGTTGGGGTTGTTTTGTACAACCCATTAACTGCCGGTAATACATCACTTCATGGTACCGCGAAATGGGCAAACTTCAGAGATATAAAAAAGAGTGGCCTTTTAGATCATGCTACTGCTAAAAACAGCGTGATTGTGGGTGGTCTCGAGAAGGCTGGCAGGACACACTATCTTTACCACAAGGGACCGGAGCACATTCTCTGTTTTGCACCATCACGATCCGGTAAGGGGGTCTCTCTTGTTCTTCCGACACTTTTTAGCTGGCTTGAGAGTGCTGTTGTCCTCGATGTAAAAGGGGAGAGTTGGGCCTTGAGTGCTGGCTGGCGAAGAAACCACGCAAAAAACAAGGTGCTGAAATTTGATCCAACCGCAACTGGCGGAGAAGGGGCAAGGTTTAACCCGCTTTCTGAGATCCGAATCAATACCCAAAGAGACGTATCTGATGCTCAACAGATTGCATATATGGTGGTTGATCCAGAGGGAATAGGCTTAGTGGACCACTGGCAAAAAACATCATATGCCCTCTTAACAGGTGTTTTCCTTCATCTTGTCTACAAATATAAAGCTATAGGGCTTGGCACGCCATCACTGCCAGATGTGGTTGAGTTTGTATCAGAAAGGGAACCGCGTAAGGGGTATCTTGCAGAAATGGCCTCAAATGAATTTTATAACGGCACGTCCCATCCGGTAGTCCTTAATGCAGCAAACGACATGCTCAACAGAGAACCGCGTGAGTTCTCAGGTGTACAGTCCACCATGATTTCAAACCTTACGCTCTATCGAGATCCAATTGTTGCAAGCAACATTTCCACCTCTGATTTTACCCTGGAAGACCTAATGAACCACGAAAAGCCAGTGAGTCTTTACCTGGTGTTGAGGCCGTCGGACAAGGAGAGATTAACACCACTCATTCGTCTTGTTGTGGCCCTTTTAACAACCAGGCTTACCTCGGAGATGGAGTTTGAGGATGGCAGAAATGTACCACACTACAAACACAAACTTCTTTTACTCTTGGATGAGTTCGCTGCTTTGAGACAGCTCAATCTTTTTGAGCAACAGCTCCCTTTTCTCGCAGGATATGGGATAAAGTGCTACATCATCATTCAAGACTTGAAACAACTCTATAAACTCTATAGCAAAAATGAAAATATTACCTCGAACAGCCATATCAAAATTGCATTTAACACAAATGAGCAACTAACCTGCCAATATTTAAGCACTGAGGTGGGAGAAACCACAGTTGTTAAAAAGGTGGTATCTGGCAGCGGCAGCCGCTGGTCTCCAATGTATGGCCGCGTAAGCAGACAGATGATGGAAGTGAAAAGACCTCTTTTAATGCCTGATGAGGTAAGGCGTATGAGAGGGCCGGTTAAGTCAGATGATGGAAGTATTTTAGAGCCAGGGGAAATGCTCATTTTTATGGCTGGCCACAATCCTATTCGTGGCACACAGTCACTTTATTTCTTAGATGAAACGTTTAGTGCAAGAGCAAAAGTCAAGCCGCCCGTCTCAACTGATTCATTGAGGTGAAATATGAGCAGGATTCAGCGGGCGGGTGTTGTTCTTATATGCCTCTTTATCACCGTCCTCTATGGTATGAAGTGGGCTGGTGTGTTTATTAATACCACAATAAGCTATCCTTTGGGTTTGTATAAATCTCATCATATTTCTGGTACTGGTGATCTTACTTACCTAAAAGGTGAGCTGGTGCTGTTCTGCCCCGATCAATCCAATATTACAGTGCAGTTTGCCGACAGCAACAATTATCTCCAGCATGGCGGCTTTTGTGGTGTAAAGATGGTTGCACCATTTATTAAAAAGGTTGTCGGAATTCCAGGGGATACTGTTGAGATTACAGAGAAAGGGGTTTATGTGAACAGCATCCTTTTGGAGAACTCAAGGAGAGTAAACAGGCACTTAAAAAAGCTTTCTTTCAGAGATAATTTTGTAAAAGTACTTGGTAGGAGCGAATATTGGATAATGTCTGATTATGACATAAGGAGCTTTGACAGCAGGTATTTCGGTGCTGTAAAGCGGGATCAAATAAAGAAACGAATTACACCTCTTCTGCTTTTTGATACCGACAAGACAAGAGAGTCGCATGCTCAAATTTTTTAAAAAGCACAGAAAGATACTCTTCATACACGCCGGTCAGGCGGTTACGGGCCTTGTTTCTTTTTCCGGCCACTACAGCTTAATTCCGTTTTCTCTTTTGTTTTATGTTTTTTGGTTCTCATCTGAAAAAAGGGTGTTTGCGTTCACCTCAACATTTTTATATTTTCTCTTTTCCACAAAAGAATTTTTTTGGGGAGCAGCGACTTATTTCGGAAACTCGGTAGCAATAGGGCTGCTTCTTTGGTGTGCAAGTGCGATACTAGCCTCTTTTCCTTTTGGAGTGTTCTTTTTTTGGAACACACAATTAAGAATGATTGGTGTATTAGCCGCCACATTTTTCTCAATTTTTCCACCAATAGGCATCGCCACATGGTCACATCCGCTAGTGAGCCTTGGGGTGCTCTATCCAGGTGGTGGATTTGTTGCTCTAGTTCTCTTTGTTCTTGCCACTCCTTTTTTTTGTCGATGGCCGGTTTTTGCAATACTGCCTCTTTTTTTGAGTTTCACCCTAACACCAAAGGCTATGCAAGGGGCTTTTGACGGCAAAGCCATAAATACAGAGTTTACTTTTGGTTATGAAAAACCATACATGCCATTTGGAAGAGTCGACTATAGTAATGATTATGTGAGACTCAAAAAAATAATGAGTGTTGCCAGAGACGCAGAAGCAGATGTTATCCTTTTCCCTGAAAGTGTTGGTGGAGTATGGACAAAAGAAAACGAAAGACTTTGGTCATCATATCAGGCTGATTCAATTATATTCTTGCCCTCTGTGGTACGGTCTGGCAACTTTAAAGAAAGTGTTATAGTTAAGCTCTCTAGGAATGAAAAAGAGGTTGTTTACAGGCAAAGAATGCCTGTTCCTCTCTCGATGTGGTGGCCGGGGAGACAGTTTAGCTATATTGCTCACTGGTTTGTTAACCCGATGGTGGAGGTTGAAGGTAAAAA
>CAZWVC010000002.1:0-51044 GCA_964637245.1 uncultured Desulfocapsaceae bacterium | reverse complement strand
GATATTGCCTTCGTCGGGCACACCCATCGCATGATGCTCATTGGCTATGATGGCAAGGATCTTCAATTCGATCCAATGCAGCAGAAAACCATCCAGCTTAGGTCGAAATATCGGTATATCGTCAATGTCGGCGCAGTCGGCCAACCCCGAGATGGCGATCCACGTGCAAAATATGTGATATGGGATAGCGATCGGAGAACTTTGCAGATCAGGCGAGTTGATTACGACCTGGATCAGGTGATCGCCTTGATCGGCGAACGAGGTTTTCTCCAGAGTGACGCCAAAAGGCTCATTACCGGGGATACTCCACATAGGTACGAGATTTATAAATTGGCGTCTCGTGATAGATAACAGCTAGGACTCTCCGCATGCAAACCATTCAAGAAAAATTGCTGTTAACTGAATTGTATATATGAAGTTTCAAAAGATTGACATTTCCACACTTGATATGCTACTCTGTGGCAGCTTAATTTTCTGTATACCTTAAACACTGGCACTCCATTTAATGAAATATTTCAAGATGTCCCGGCTCAATATACTAAAATTCCGAAGCAACCATCTAACCTTTTTGGTGTTGTTGCTAATGATGCTGGGCCCAGCTCAAAGTAGCTGGTGTTTCCAAGACGGAGATGTCACCATAGTTCCAGACACACTGATTACTGATTGTCATGCAGTTCCGTCTGTGTGTGTAACTTCCACAAACATAATCATGGAGCAAGGCAACAGGGTAACACCTGTGGATTGCAATGAGTGTCTTGATCTATCATTTGAGGAAATCACCTCGGTCGGTATACAAGATCGAAATTTTTATTTTGTTTATAACCCTGTTATTGCTTACATCCAACTTCAATCAGTAGACGAGTTGGAACTAAATAGTTCTCTTATATCCGTTTCTCATTTAAAACGACCGCTCAGGACAAGTCTGAATTTACATTGGTCGATCCCGTCCACAATTCTCATCATTTGATACCATTAACAGAACCGCTCTGGTTCTGCTTTATCTACATTCACTGACAAATAGTTGCGGAGTACAGCATAAGCCAGCCCCATAGTCTGCAATGAATCACGGGCTCAAGTTTCCCAACGCTAGTTTGGTTACATGGCAATACTGTGAAACATTGGAATATGCAAACTCCCTGCAGTAAAATTTTCCTCTCTGTAATGTATCAATATTGATAACTCCGGGGCTGTAGTGCTCGATTGTCTGAAATCTGCAGAAGGATTGTAACTTCAAAATTGAAAGAAAAGCATGGTAAATAAACTATTGAATGCTTCAAAGCTTACACTCGTCACTTTCTCATTATTGATAGGGTTTCTTGGCGGTGTTGTTTTCACCGTCTATAAGTCACCTGCCATAACCTCCAAACTCACTGGTGCTGGCCAGCAAAGCTCAAATCAAATTAACTGGCCGCAGCATATCAGCCACCTCAAGGAGAGTATCAAAAAGGATCCGAACAATGCTGAAATGTGGGTACAACTTGCCAATGCATACTACGAGATCCAAGATTATCAACAATCAATTGAAACTTACCTTCAAATGATCACTCTGGTTGATGAAAAATCAGCGGTATATCAGGACTTGGGTGTGGTCTACCGAAGAGATGGTCAGTTTGAGAAGTCCATTGAGGCCTTCAAGATGGCAATAGCCGATAATCCTGACAATATACAGGCTCTTTTTAACATAGGGATTGTTCAGTTCCACGATCTCGATGATGAAGCCGGTGCGAAGAAAACATGGGAGAAGGTTGCTGCCGTCAATCCCGATTTTCAGCTGTCAACGGGTCAGACCATCCAGCAGCTCATTGAGAAGCTGAAATAATAACCCGGAAGAATCAAAAGGATGGTAACCATACTATGTTAAATAAAAACAATCCGTTAATTAAAACGTTTTCATCAGTTGATTTTGCCATATTTATAATCAGTACGATAACAATAACCTCTATTGCTGGTACTATTATCCAACAAGGTGAATCACTTCAGTTTTATGCACAACGTTATGGCGAAAGGCCTGCAATAATTTTAGAGTTGTTGGATATAACCAATATGTACTCATCGTATTGGTTTCAGGGCTTACTTATTCTCTTTTGCCTTAACCTTGTAGTTTGCACATGGGTCCGATTGCCTGGTGTATTGGCGATTATCCGAAAAGACAACCTTATGGTATCTACAACAAAGATAGCAAAAGACCCAGTGTCAGTAGTACTGACTTCGAATGTATCTCATGATGTTTCAAATTTGTCGATAATATCTGCAGCACTTGCACCGCTTTCTTTGAAAAATACTAAAGGTCCAGGTGAAGAGTCCATTTTTTTTCACGATAGAGGAGCATGGACACGTATAGGTGCATATATCGTCCACGCAAGTATCCTCTTGATCATTGCTGGAGCTCTGATTGGTAAATATTGGGGCTATGATGCCTTTGTCATGGTACCGGAAGGTACCGCCGAATCATCAGTACATGAGCGTGGAGAGGGGCACAAAGAGATACCACTGGGTTTCGAGGTCTTCTGCCATAATTTCACAACTAAATATTACCCAAACGGTACACCCAAGGAATACATATCAGACCTTACAGTCAATGAGTCTGGAAAAAGGGTGCTGGATAAAACCATTACCGTCAATGATCCCTTGAAATATAAAGGAGTGACGTTTTTTCAATCAAGCTACCAGCCTATAGAAAATGAATATAAACTTGTTGCAACAAAAACGGGCAATTCAGATACGACTAAGCCTACCAGTAAAACCTTCTTTCTCAATCCGTTTTCTGATTACAAATCAGACGACTTAGGTGTTTCCTTTAAAATTCTTGCAACTGCCAGCGACGGTCATGGGCACGGCCCATATAAACTCCAGATCACTGATGGTGATTCATCCCTTACAAGAGTAATGAATGACCACGAGCCTGTATCAATTAAAAAAGACAATGTTGTTTACACACTCAGCCTGGCACAGCGTTTTGCCACCGGCTTGAAGGTTGTAAAAGATCCAGGTGTCTGGATTGTGTATATCGGGTGTGGGCTTATGCTTTTCGGTTTGTACGTGTCGTTTTTCATGTCACATATCCGAGTCTGGATACTGTATCAACAGGAAAACAATGGCTCAAAGATCACTGTGTGCGGAAAAACCAATAAAAACAATATGAAATTGGAACAGCTCCTGGAGAAGATCGTTACAACCCTTCTTCGTGATGAAAAACTTGTTTTAAGGAGGGCATAACCATGGAATCTTCCTTTATTTTAGGAATTACAACTTTTGTCTATATGGCATCTACGGTTTTTTATGTTGCCTATGCTGTATTTCGTAAAGATCTGATCGCAAAGGCTGGGCTTACAACTCTGGCTGTCGCGATCCTTGCCAACAGTGCTGGAATTGGTCTTAGGTGGTTGGAGACACATCAGCAAGGAATTGGGTATGTGCCTCTGTCAAACATGTATGAATCCTTGGTGTTTTTTGCGTTGTGTATCGCAGCGCTCTATATCTTTATCGAATTGAACTACAAGGTTAAAATCTTCGGAGCCTACATTGTCCCCTTCGCTTTCCTGGCAATGGCATATGCCTCGTATTCACAAGAGTTTGGCAAAGAGATTAAACCATTGCTTCCAGCTTTGCAGTCAAACTGGTTGGTGGCACATGTTGTTACCTGTTTTATTGGTTACGCTGCCTTTACCGTATCCTGCGGTATTGCAATCTTCTATCTATTTAAAAATTATAGAAATAATAAGAAGGTCGATAAGCCCAGAACGATTCAGCTCCTAAAAACAATCGACGATATTAATTATAAAATGATTGTCTTTGGTTTTATTTGGCTCACAGCCGGAATTATAACAGGTGCGGTTTGGGCGAACTCTGCTTGGGGGACCTATTGGAGTTGGGATCCGAAAGAGACCTGGTCCCTTATAACCTGGTTTGTATACGCTTTAGCCCTCCATGCTCGCTATACACGGGGTTGGGATGGCTTTCGCATGTCTGTTGCCTCTATAATTGGTTTTATATCAGTGATTTTTACTTACTATGGAGTCAACTTTTTACTTTCAGGGCTTCATAGTTACGGTGGGTAGCACTTATCTGCTTTTAAAAATAATAACAATTAACTACAGGAGAATAAAATGAAATTTAGTCGATATATACTTTACGGTATGGGGTGCATTCTGTTGACCGCCAAGCCAAGCTGGTCAGCTATGGAACCCTCGGGGATGGATAATAAGCTAGAATGGGGAGTTGTACGAGAGTTTCAACTCGCCAGCCCCCCTCTAGATATTGCACACTCTTTGGACGGCAAATATGTTTTTGTGTTAACAACAGAAAGCGAAATTTTAGCATATGATGCTGCGGGAAATTTGCAAGGTACCATTCCCGTAGACAAAGGTGTGACATCAATCGATATTGATCCACGAGCACAATATCTTCATATGAGTGATCGTGAAAAAAAGAAATTCTATACTTTATCAATTGATTTTGTATTGAATATTAAATCTGATAACTCGCCAACAAAAGGTAAAATTGATGCACCAGTAACTGTGGCAGTCTTTTCAGACTTTCAATGACAATATTGTGGCAAAATCGCGCCACTTCTTGAGCAGGTGCTCAAACAGAATGACAAAACGGTTAAGATTGTTTTTAAGAATCTTCCTCTTTCCAACCATAAAGAGGCAGGGCCTGCAGCTCTTGCTGCTCTTGCTGCAGACCAACAAGGTAAGTTCTGGGAATATCATGATAAACTCTTTGCAGAAGAGAAAATTGAAATTACAGATCTTGATCGAATTGCCAAAGAACTTGGCTTAGACATCGACAAGTTTAAAAAGGACATGTCTTCATCTCAGCTCCAAAATCAGCTACGGGCGGATATGCTTGAAGCCCAGCAGCTAGGTATAACGGGTACCCCAACAGTATTTATTAATGGACGAAAGCTTAAACAGCGTTCATTACAAGGTTTTCAAAGCTTAATCGACAAGGAGATTAGCAAGCTCAAAAAATAAGGGGTAGCTCCTAAAAGACCTCTCCAGCACCCTGGCCTGGTAATGTTTGCTGTTAATATGCAAGGAATTGCCAAGCCAGGGGCTGAGATTGTTATACTTACATTACAGTGTTGTGTTTCGATACCAAGGGGCTACGCTTTTGTGGAATTAGTCAAAAACCTATCTTGACGGAATTTGATATCAGCAGTATATATTAACACATGATCATGTATTAATATATACTAACTAAAAACACTGGAGAAGTGATGGAAATCATTACACAGGAATCGAATATAGAGTCATGTGAAATTGAGGCGATCCATAAAGATATTGTAATGATGGTGTCCCAAGACTTGCCAGCAGCAAAGAACCTCCAATCTCTTGCTGATCTTTTTAAGATGTTCGGGGATGGGACAAGACTATCAATATTATGGGCCTTGAGTAGATCAGAGTTGTGCGTTTGTGATATCTGCGCATTACTGAAATTGAAACAATCCGCAGTATCTCACCAATTAAACAAGTTAAAAACGTCAAAGATCGTCAAGAATCGTAGAGAGGGTAAGGTGGTGTTTTACTCACTAGTGGACGATCACGTTCGCAAGATGCTTGAAATGGGTATGGAGCACGTTACTGAATAAATACCAGTTTGATAGGAAGGCTGATGAACACTAATACTGTGAAGAAATATACGCTGGAAAATGTGGATTGCGCCGGCTGCGCCGCCAAAATTGAGAACGGTCTGAATAATCTGGACGGAGTAAAATACGCATCTTTTGATTTTGCCAGCCAGACTCTGCACCTTCAGGCGGAGAATATTGATGAAGCCATCAAGCATATAAAAAGAATTGAACCGGTCGTGGAAGCAAGGCCATATAAACAACAATACACCACGAATAGCTCTGCCTCCGTCTTTGCCAAGGACAATTGGTTGAGTTTTGAGGTAGTAGCTCTTCTTAGTGCTGTGGCCTTATTGGGAAATCAGTTGCTCCTTGAAGAGCGTCTTCATCGTTTACCTATTTTCCAGCTCGAATTCATCCTTGCTTTAGCGGCATATCTTCTGGCCGGTTGGAATGTACTGACTGGAGCTTTCAAGACCATTAGAAGAGGAGTGCTTTTTGACGAGAATGTGCTCATGGTCATTGCAACCTGTGGCGCCTTTGCCATCCATGCCTACGCCGAAGCTATTGGTGTTATGATTTTCTTCAAAATAGGTGAGATGCTGCAGAACAGGGCGGTGAACAATTCTCGAAAATCTATTAGAGGGCTTTTGGCCTCGAGACCTTGTGTCGCTTTTCTCAAAACGCCTTTTGGCTTACAGGAAATAGCTCCTGAAGAAGTCAAAGTTAACGATGTGATAGTCGTTAAACCAGGGGAGAAAATTCCACTTGATGGTGAGGTAATTAACGGTAATTCCTTTGTTGATCTTTCAGCATTGACTGGAGAGTCTGTCCCTGTAACCGTTAAAGAGGGAGATACTGTATTAGCTGGTGCAATCTCAACCACTGGGGCAATAACCATAAAAGTTAGCAGGTTATTTACGGAATCATCTATCGCGAAAGTGATGGAGCTTGTTGAGAATGCCACAGCCAGAAAAGCTCGAACTGAAAAATTTATCACCTCTTTTGCAAGATATTACACACCTGCAGTTGTGGTGATTGCAGCAGGTGTTGCGTCGATTCCCCCTCTTGTTTTTGACGCCTCCTTTGATGTGTGGTTCTACCGTGCACTAGTTATGCTGGTTATTTCTTGTCCTTGCGCACTGGTCGTAAGCATACCGCTTGGTTATTTTGCTGGGATTGGTCGTGCTTCCCGCCGGGGTATCCTGGTTAAAGGGTCAAACTACATTGATGCACTCAATGATGTTAAGACTGTCGTCTTTGATAAAACCGGCACCCTGACGCAAGGAGTATTCAAAGTGCGTGAGGTCGTCTCTAAAAGTGGATGGTCCAAACCGGAGATCCTGGAATTAGCCGCGGCAGCAGAACTCCACTCTACTCACCCTATAGCAGTATCCATATTGAAAGCATTTTCAGATACCGGAAGGCAACTGGATGAATCAAAAATCTCAGATCATTCAAACCATTCCGGGCAGGGAGTCTCTGTTCAGTACGGCAAATACTCCGTCATTGTCGGTAACAACCGCATTTTACATCCTGAATCAAGGTCATACGAGGAATCCGAATTTGAGGATACAGTAGTCCACGTTGTCGTTGATAATGCTTATGCTGGCTACATTACAGTCGGTGATGAATTAAAAGCCGATACTGAGGAAGCGATAAGGAAACTGCGCAAACTTGGCATAAATCATATATCTATGCTTACTGGAGATACGGAGAAAACAGCAGGAAAAATAGCCAAACAACTGGGGCTTGACGATTACCACGCCGGTTTGCTTCCCGAAGATAAGGTGGAAAAATTTGAAGAATTGGTGCATTCAAGAAGAGGAAAAACAGTATTTGTTGGTGACGGGATAAATGATGCACCGGTTCTGGCCAGATCCGATGTTGGCGTAGCAATGGGTGGTCTAGGCAGTGATGCCGCTATTGAGACTGCGGATGTAGTGTTGATGACCGACTCTCCCCTCAAATTGACAGAATCAATCTCCATCTCCAAGAAAACCCGTCGAATTGTCTGGCAAAATATAATATTGGCCTTCACAGTTAAAGCGGTTTTCTTAACCATGGGAGCCCTGGGATTTGCAACTATGTGGGAGGCTGTATTTGCAGATGTGGGAACCGCATTACTCGCAGTCGCCAATTCCTCTAGGATTTTAAGAGGTTGATTGTCGATCATGTTTAACCTTATATCTTTAGGTAAAATTTTAAAATGCTAATCAAAAAAACAGTAAATACTTTTACTGGAGTTTTAATACTCTCATTGGTTTACACAGCTGTAAGTTTTGCAGAAAAAGCAACTGATCATTCAGGAAAAATCACTCAGGACGTTAATCAGATTACAGTTGAACAACTGGCATCACTCCTTAAAAATAAACAAGCAAACATTCAATTTACATTGATAGACGCAAGGTCTGGAACATCATATATGCAAGGACATATCCCTGGTGCAATTTCGATATACAATAGAGACTTTAATAAGCACATAGATAAACTTCCTGCGGATAAGGACCAGCTGATTGTGTACTATTGTGATGGAATGTCTTGAAAGTTAAGTACTCGTTCTGCTCGGCGAGCAGAAAAAATGGGTTACACAAATGTAAAGGTTCTATATGGTGGCTTTCCTGCTTGGAAAAATTCTGGCTTTCCCGCGGAATTTAGTGAGAAGGAGAGGGGCGTCAATGATGTAAACAAACCTGGAAAGGCGATGAAACCATAACGGTAACCACTCAGCGTACTGTCCTGTCCTCCATAGCCATTCAATATCATTTAATAGAGATGACAAGTCATCGCTTTATGAACTCACCCTGAAAAGCAATTCTTGCTCAATGAATTCTGATTTAATATCACCAAACAAGAATGGCCTTAATTATAGGTAATTACCCCAGTGCCACATCTAGTATCATCATGACGGAAAAGCCAGTCATGGTTGCCATAGTCACAATATCAATATTTTTATGCTCTCGCTGTGATTCAGGGATAAGTTCTTCAACCACAACAAAAATCATAGCACCCGCAGCAAAACACAATGCATAGGGGAGAATTGAGCGCATGTTCATGACAAAGAGAGCTCCCAGTACACCAGCAACAGGTTCCACCATGCCTGAAGCCTGACCGTACAGAAAGCTTTTAGTTTTTGACATACCTTCTCTTCTGAGAGGCATGGATACAGCTGTACCTTCAGGGAAATTCTGAATACCTATGCCAAGGGCAAGAGCTATTGCACCGCCAATAGTGGCGGAAGGAAGATCGGCTGCGACAGCACCAAAAGCGACACCAACGGCCAGTCCTTCTGGAATATTATGCAAAGTGATAGCAAGCACAAGAAGAGTACTGCGCTGCCATGATGTCTTCACGCCTTCAGTTTTATCAACGCCTAATCCTGGATGCAAATGTGGAAGAAACTTGTCTATTAATCGCATAAAGATACCGCCACCCATAAAACCTATTGCAGCAGTTAGCCAGGAGATTTGACCTAAGTTTTCTGCCATTTCGATACCTGGTGACAACAGTGACCAAAAGCTTGCGGCAATCATTACACCTGCGGCAAAGCCCAGCATTGAATCCATCAGCTTCTGGTTTATATCTCGTACGAGAAAGACCAATGCCGCACCGGCAGCAGTCACACCCCACGTAAAGAGCGTGGCAAGAAATGCTTGGGTTACAGGACTAAGTGTTAGAAATGTGTCCATGCTGATATCCTTTGGAGGTTAGATTCCGTACTTCTTGATTTTATTGTTTAGAGTTGTCCTGGTGATGTTGAGGAGTTTGGCCGCTTCACTCTTGTTGCCCGCTGTTTGTTCAAGAGTTTGAATGATTGCTTCTCTTTCGATCTCCTCTAGTGGGAGCCCTGCCACTTTTTTAGAGGCTCATTCTGCAATTCTGCTTTATCAATTGATTTAGTAACGGTTGGTGGTTACTCTCCTTCGCTGATAAATTTCCTGTAGAGTTTTCTAACTCACGGATATTACCTGGCCAATTATGCCTGGTTAGACAATAATTGGCGATGGATTAAAATCTATTATATTTTTTCTGTTTATTCCAGTATGTCTTCCCAGGAAATACTCGGCTAGTAGAGTCACACAAGAGTAGCACTCCTCCATCAGAGGTAATTGTGCCTCGATTGAATTCTGTTAGTATTACCTAGTTGTCTGATACTTGAAATACATCTTTAACTTTAGAGCGCTCTGTCTTATTTGTCTTTATTGTTGATGTGCTTAACATCTTGTAATGAAGACAATTGTACAAAATTAATGGCCTTTTTTTTAAGTTATGAGAAATTCGGGCTAACATTTAACATGTAATAAAACGTCATCAACGAATCTTTATAAATAAACAGTGTTCAAACTTACAGGAAGTCTGTGTGTCTGTTTGATGCGAAGAGAGAAATAGAAGGGGAAATGCGAGTGATAAAAATGAATTTCTGAATATAATATCCTAAGCTATCAACTAGATTTATCAGTCCTATTGGTAAACTCACCTATCTAATAGATTGTTTCCATAGTTGAAAGCAATCTCAGAAATATGAATGCCCTGCAAATGAAATTTACAGGGCATATTTGTGGAAAATAATAGTTGACCGAATTGCTACTCTTTTCTTGACATGTTCTATGAAGGTAACGATAACCTCAATTAATAACGATGATGGTTGTTATAACGCCTAGAAGAATGGTTGTAGTTAAAATACAGGGAGTTACCGGAATTGTAATCATTCATGTGGTCATAATAATACATATTATTATAACCATTGTAACCGTGATCATTTCTCTGATAATAATAGTCTCTTCTCGCGTTACTTGGGTAGTTGTGTATCCGACCATTTACTGAAAACCTCCTATCTCTATAATTAGAATAATTCATATGGTCATAATAGCTGTTTCCACGCTGGCTTTTATAGTACCCTCTACTATGATTACCATAGCCTCCACCACCACCCATCATTGCAAATGAATTTACGCTTGAAAAAATCATTACAAGTGCAGCGCTGGCTGCAACGAGATACATTTTTTTACTAATCATTGTACGCCCTCCAAATGTGGTTTTCAGCTTTTAATCAACTGATTACTACCCATGCGACCGAATAAATGATATGCAATATGTGATGTTCGACATAAAATTGATCCTATATTCTCATATTGTTTATACAGTCTTAGTGTGCTGTTTTTATCTCTTGCCACTTACCTAGCAAGTAACGTGCCATTTTTGTTGTTTGTGTTTGTGTTGTCATATCAGTATAATAGATGTTTGATAAGTTGTGGCTCTATGCTGTTGTATTCTACGATGCCTATTTAATGAACACTTTTACAAAAGCTAAGTGACCAAAAAATTGGCATTACACAGGACTCACATTGGATCTTACTGTCTTTAAGCGGACACATAGATAAGCCATCGTTAAAAGACAAAAAGTCTGAATGAGTGATTTTTAAAAAAGCGAAATTAGTCCTGTGTATAAGAAACGGTTCTTCCAATACATTTTCGCATTAATCGTAGATGAAATTCCCAAGAATTAGGATATTGTTATCAAGATTAGTTGTCTACGGTGTCAGGAATCAAAAGATAGAGGTTAACTGATTTTTCTATCTATTATACCTCATATTCAATAGGATACTTAAATCAGCAATAATAGAGAATTGATAAATAAAACAGAAAAGATAAAAAGAGCGGCATTCTGATTAAACTGCTCATTACCAAATGGACTCAGATGCCGCTCTAAACTAGGGGAGAGGATGTATCCATTTGGCAATACCTTAAAATGATCTTGTTGAATAGGTTGTTGTAGTGCTTATCTCACCTGATCAATTTTTTCTTGCAGTTCTGCGCGTAAATCGATAATCTCTTTTTCAATAATCGCAAGTTGTACCGGGGTTGAATTCTGGTTTCGCCGAGCTTCCATATAATCAAATCGTTTTCCATTCAGTTCTTTTCGAAGAGCTAGCGTATCTTCAAGAAACCTCTGGTGTGTCTCACTGCTCCAAGCATCTCCAAAACCGGACACTCCAGGGCAATCTCCATAATCAGACATCATTCCATGGCTATCATATGCCATGTGACCGGGATAGCCCCTTTGTTCATATCCGTTTTGATGAGCTGCAGCTATTCCTGCAGCAAGGCTGATACAAAGAATAGATCCAACGATAATTTTTTTCATGATTTCTCCATCAGATAATTTGTGATTGTTAAATAAATCCCCTTTCGCCAGGCTAACATCCCCAAAAACTGAAAAAGGATTGTCCATTCTTTATATTGTACTGAGCACAATTCGTGCCAAAATATTTTATTAAAAATAAATAACTAATTTCAGGCTGTTGAGGTCAAGTTTTAGTTAAAAATGGAAACTTACTCCTTCACAATGTTAAAAACTACCAATCTGCTTTGTTTTGTTATGATCCTCTCAAAAATTTTGCGAAGAACCTTCAACTATGTTTGAAAGTGGTTGAAACGTTTTTAACACAACATTTAAATATTCTTGCATAATTGGAAGTAGTTAGTGTCATTTATGGAACGCTGGATTTGAAAAATCTGAAGATATTAATCGTCGACATGTTGTATCTATCGCAACTAAAAGGATCTAAGCAGATCAAAGGGAAATAAATCTATCCTGCTATCTAATTTTAATACACCAGGATAATTCATTTTGTGATATCACTATATTCATCTATCTTTCTGTAATTATTGTTTTTAACTTTCACATATTAAACAAGTTATGTGGCTCAATCTTCAAATAAATAGATACTAAAAGACAGGGTTGACGGGATCTATTGTCTAATTCTTGTACTTTTTCTAAAACCATTGTTATCAGTCGCCAATTATCTAAAAACCTCAATATGAACCATAAATCTTTGAGTGACAATCTTCATATAAAGCTTGTTTTAACAGTGTGTTATATTAGTCTGCTATAATTCAACATACCATTGTCACAGGAAGTGTACATCCCGTATGACATAAATAGGTGGTTAGCAGCCCATGCTTTCTATGCCAGCCTGAAAATTAGTCATGGCTATTTTAGCCTCGGTGAGCTCTTGAATGAAAAGAATACCGATGCTTTTGCTCTTAAAGCCTAGTGGGATTTCTAAATGGAGATATCTAAAGATGTTAAATTAACTGAAGCAATCATTTCACATGAGTAGTGCTTGTTGTTGTGCTTTATGTGAAACATACTCCACAGGTGGCGATTTCTATTGATTATAAAGAGGTGTCTAATTTTGCAAGGAAAGTGATATACAAACTTAGTCCTGATACTTTATTAGTAGATGTGCCAGTATTATCAGAATATAACAAATATTCTAACACATAAGGGAGTCGATTGAACGATTTTATGGGAGAGGGATTTTTTTTCTGAAGTAGAATTCTATTCGCTAATAAATATGGATCTTACGACTTCGATTGACAGTTTTTAATCTGGTTAACAAAAGAAGATTCCTGTAATATTTTTTTGATTACTTAATTTAAGGTGAGGTCTCATGGCTCACAGCATAGCATCAAATGATCGCATTTTTACTAGACCTAACTGTTGGTCATGGGTAATTTGCTGAAGTCAGCAGTTTTAATATCTTTAGGGAAAATATCAATTAATAACAAAATGTTACTTGGGTATCATATGGTCCCACTCCATTTTCACTGGAAGTTTATTAATTAGCTCTTTATTTTCTTGTTTTTTTTGTGACCTAAGTTGTTCGATAAAACATTTGTGCTCCTCATCAAGACGATCTGGGTAGGATAGCTTTACTACATTACCTATATTTTCATCAAGATCTAAGAGATTATGCTGAAGAATTAGGTTTACTCTACGTTGTTGGTCATCTTTAAAAACCCATTTCCAGGTATGTGAAATCTTAAAAGCATCTCCTTTCCATTTTGCATTTAGACCAAAACGTTCTTTGTATATTTTTAAAAGCTCCTCGTAAAATTGTTTGCTTGATTTTTCATATTTCGCACTAATGCGTATTATTTCGTTTGGAAATGCACAAGTGCCATAGAAAAGCTTGATCTTTTTAAAACCATTCGAATCTCGAACAACTATTTCTTTTAGATAATCTGTGTATTCAAACTCAGGACGCTCCTTAAATTGATCACCAAGAGTAAAACCTCCTATTTCTTTTGGTACTTGAGGGTAAGCAATTGAGGCTGAAATAGAACAACTAAAAAAAACAATAATAAGAAAGAAGGAGGGGCGCATTTTTTCGTATGAATAAGAGTTAATCTAATCGGGTGTTGTTACCTACTATTGATATGAACACTCGGGGATGATCTTTGTTATCACATTTTATTTTTATCAATTTGTTTAGGTGGAATTATGAATAATGGAACCTAATATGACAAAAATTTCTATCTATTCTTGCAAAAACAGAGCCAGTATGCTTTGAGAACACCCCCCAAACAGCCTAACCACCTGTTATTATTATTAATACTACTTAACCATCTCATTATTAACGAGATAATATGGGCTGTATCGCCTATTCTGACTACACTGAACACTCTTTTGTTGGTAGATATTTGTACAATGAACATGTAAAGCTGTCATGTATTCAACAAATTATGATTCATAACATTAAGCGAGAGATATTTTTATATTCGCTTCATAAAAAAACCATTATAATTTCAACCCTTTTGTAAACAGCGGGCTTGATAAGTTAGTGGGGCAGAAGCACTGGTAATAGTGTTAACGGGTCTATATGATATTACTTTGGGGGTAATATTGAAATTGGCAGATTATACTTTTCTTCTATAGTTGATTTTAGTTTAAGGGTGGGATTCAGCTTCCACTTTCAAATTGAATCAAAAATAGTGAGCCACTTGATCTGGCAGAAGAAAGTAACCCCAACTAAACCATCCATATGGGGTGTTACGAGAAGGCCATACCAGGAATTGATGTATTGACCGACATCTTATTGACAACGTGGACGCGAGCTGTGTCTCTTTCCTGAAAAAACAAGGTAGAGCCCGGGATTTTCCCATTGATTGTCATACCGGCAGCGGTTTTATCCCGGATGCTTACCTCTTGTTCTGCAATTGTGAGGTTATATTCTCGAACAGCTCATAGAGAGATGGAATACATCAATAGTATAGAAATAATAAGCAGCGTAGACAGATGTCTTTTCATAATGGTACCTCCTGGCTGACACTCATGAGAAGATTATATTGTCACTTTTAACTGCTAACTAGTCTCGTTAATTGGCCAGGACCAGAAGTGCGGGTTAAGGTCTTGTGGGTAATCAATATGTATAAGTTTCTTACAATAAAAAGATATGATTAGTGCCACCTTCTATTATAACTTGAGAAAAAACAATGATACTTACAAGTCGTGTAAAAGTTTGGCAAGTCATGTTGTCATGTTATCCGACAAAGTTCTTATCTTAAAATCACCAAATATCAAAGTCTGAGTAACAGAATTTCACTTTGTGATTAGTGCCATGCATAGCATTATTGATCACTCGTTTCTGACTTTATGAAATTAATAACGTCCCAAATTTCCTGATCATTTAAGTCCTCTTTGAAACCAGGCATTTCACCTCTTCCAGTTTGGATCTTCCAGAAAAAATCGCCATCACTATGTGTGCTTAAGCGTTTCTTTAGATTGGGAGTGTTTTTTTCTAATCCAGCTTCCTTAGCTGATAACCCAACACCAGTATCACCATGGCATACAGCGCAGTTATCTAAAAATAATTCTTTTCCTTTAGCAATTGATTCGGCTGTCATTTGTACAGGGTTCTGAGTTTTTCCGAATCGCTCTGGTGCCATCCATTCATGAGCAATTGCAATCCCTGTTGTTAGACAGAGAGCAACCAAAAGGGTTGTGAGAAAATTCTTCATTTTAATTTTTTTTTGTTTCATAATCTCCTCGTTTGCTGGTTTTTTTATTATGTGCGAAAATGCTAGTTTTAGGTTGTGTATATCTAATTTTTATTTACAAAGCATGTCCGTGTCTTAGTCCACATTAGTATTTTGAAATTATCGGTGATGGTGAAATCAGGTTATTCTCATCTTTATTTGGGGAATGTTCACTGAATTTCGGGTCCAATTGATATATTTCTGCCACTCTTTTTTGCAAAATACAATCGCTGATCAGCAACCTTTAGAATGTCATCGAACGACCCTTCATCTATGGGAGAAATTGCGTAGCCGATGCTTACTGTAACATGCCCTGCAACCCGATCACCATTTATTTGAAATGGTGTCATTGCGATTTTTCTGCAAATTTTATTCGCGAGTTCTTTGGTTCCATGCATTGTGGATTGTGGTAGCAATATGAGTATTTCTTCGCCTCCATAACGAATCACTTTATCTTGAGATCGGACTGAACTTAAAAGCAACTTTGATAATTGTACCAGTAGTTGGTCTCCTGCTGGATGTCCATATGTATCATTAAATTTTTTAAAACGGTCAATATCCAACATAAGGACGCTATATTGATTGTCTCCAGTTCTTGAATGTTGTTGCCTTAGCTTATCAGCCATTCGTTCTAGTCCATGACGATTGTATAAACCGGTAAGTTTGTCAAGAACTACTAATCTCTCCGAAACAGTAAGTAGCTTCAAGACAACCCTATCAAAATAAAGTAAAGTTAAAACACCTATCGCCCCTGCACTGGCAATCATCAAAATCTGTATAAACCTAATTGAATCTTTTATTCTATATATTTTGATTACCAGATTATCTCTTTGTTTACTGTGATAGTTGTATAATTCTCTGTAATCATGAAATATTGAATTAAACATTTTTTGCAATATCTTGGTGCTATCAAAATTATTCCCTATCTCTTCTCCATTCACTAACGTATCAGTAAAGTGTTTAAAAGAAGAAAAATTATCTTGCAGTTTGTTTAAGTAAGTCAACAATTTACTCTTGTCTGAAGATTCAGAAAACTGTTCCAGATGAGATAAGATCTTTTTCAGCGTTTCATCAGCTTGCCGGCGGTTTATGTTATATTGAGCGGGTGAGTTCGAATTCGTTGATTGGATAAGCATAGAATGTACTGAGGAATGAAACAAATCCCCATTTTCTTGTTGTTCCGAAACTGTTATCAAAGAGCTGAGATTACTAAATAATGAAGAAACAGCGAACCAATAAACCAGATTTGTTATTACAATTATCATAATCAATGTTGCTAGTGATATTTTTATACCAACATGAGAAATTTTCATTGATCCACTATATCCTTTGCAACTCGAAAACTGGTATCCGTATAGTATTTTGCTGGATTTTTTTTCGAGATAACTTCAACCTCAATCATGGTGGAGGTTGCGTGGCCCATAATAGCAAAATTTCCGCTATCGAGTTTTCCCCATTCTGCTATCTCATCAATACCCCGTATTCCATATATGTTTTTTGAGTAGTTAATTACAGGGGTAGGTAAAGCTACACGATCTTTAGGTTTTTCGTTATCCTCTAGATTTTTTAAGGATAACCACTCGCGTTCATTAACCATGCGCAAACCATAATAACGGGAGTATGCATCAGCTCCATACCCTGTAATCATTAACACCGCGCAAGAAGAATGCATTGGCTCTTGAATGGTAAACCTATTCCCATCAAAAACTATGGGCTTATAGCCTCTTATTTTCTCGCTCAACTTGAGAATAAGGTGACCATCTATAAAGACTTCATTCTTTGCAATCAAGGTGACAGATAGATTGGCATTTAAAAAGGCTACAAATTGCTGGTTGGTAACAGGGCTTTCAGAAATATAGAAGGCATTTATTGCATTTTCTAATTTTTCCCCATCCTCTGTGGAGGAGTCGTTGTAATCCATACTCAAGGAGGGCAATAAATGCATCATTGAGCCATCTTTCTCACGATATACTTCTTTCATACCTTGGGGGAGGGGCAGGGGTTGTTTTGTTGTTGCTGGATTCTGAATCTGGCTATCTTCAGTGCTGGTGGGCACAGACGGTGCCCCTCTGAAATAGTGCTCAGCAAATATTCCTAATCCAAAAACTATCGCCAATAATCCTATCCATATTAAACTAGGTTGCGAATAGTTCTTATATGATCTGCGTTTTATTGCAGGGGTGGGGGAGGTTTGTTGAATGAGTTGTTGTAGGCGGCTCTTGAGTTCTTGAGCATTTTCAAGACGTTCTTTTGGGCTTTCATTTGTGGCTTCAAGGATAATCTTGTTCAACTCTTTAAGAAATGGTGTATCTGCTTGAGTAAGTTGAATCTGTTTGAAAGGTTTCGTAGAGTCCGAAATTTTTCCTTCAACTATTTCATATAGTATCCTACCGATCGAGAAAATATCCGCAGGTTCCCGTGCTAGTTTGAAGTTATAGAACTGTTCCGGTGCCATGTATTTAAGTGTGCCATAGATATCAACCATTGATTCTGTTATCGAGGGTTGGTTAATTCCCATTGAGAGACCAAAGTCAGCTAGTTTCGGTTTATCTTCTTTGAGGAAAAAATTCTCGGGCTTAATATCTCTGTGAATGATCCCACTGGCATGAATTTGCTCAAGTCCATCAAGGATTGGGATCATATATTTACTAATCCATGATGCCATTTCTCTCTCGGTCTCAAAGCCACTCTCATCCATTGTATCTCTTAGAGTTCGTTCAGCAAGAAGCTCCATCACAAGATAGTCAACCTCAATCGATTTATCCTCTAGCAAAATTGTATCTCTATTAAATCCAAGTATTCGAATGACGTTTGGATGGTCAATCTGTGCGGCAATCCTGGCTTCAGCTTGAAAACGCCGAAATGTTGCTGCATGGTCATTTGTATCCTCACTTGAAGGTATTTTTGGTGATATTAACTTGATCGCAACTTTCAGATCTAAGCTGGTATCATACGCCATATAAACCGTTCCCATACCACCTCTTCCTATAAGCCGGATGATCTGATAGGTTTTGCCAAGAATTGTGCCAGGTTCTAACGAGAGTTGAGAAGATAGTGCTTCCATTGTTCCACCATTTTAAAGTACCCAATATGCGTTGATCTAACTATTTTGAATTTTAATCCAGTTTCCAAGAGTTGTTGAGGTGTATCACAGCGACTGTTGCGTTGTCCCTTCCACCATGCTTCATTGCTGATTTTAATAATTGGTTTACGGTATCGTTAGGATTGTTAGAATTCGAAACAATTTCCTCTATTTGCCGAAAACTAACTTCTCCGTGAAGCCCATCTGAAGAAACGATAAATCTGTCACCTGATTTTATGTTAATTACATATGTACTTACAGTTTCTAAAGGCTCATCAGTTCCGACGACTTGGGTAAGTTTATTGCGGAAGGGATGGGTGTCAGCTAACTCGGCATGGATAAGTCCTTCATTTACCATCTCCTGAACAAAGCTATGGTCAGTTGTTAGTGGCTGCAGCATATCATCCCTAAAAATATATACCCGACAATCACCGACATGAGCTATAATTGCAATCTTTTGTAGAATGACAAGAGCTGTCAGGGTCGTTCCCATGGTATGACACTCTTTATCAGCAATAGATATTTTTCTTATGGTATCATCAATAAAATGAAAACCCTTCTTCAATTGCTCTATAACTGCTTCTTTTTCTGCCCCAATGTCCTTAAAAATATGAATCGCCATCTCACAAGCGATAAAACTTGCTAATTCACCACAAGGATGACCTCCCATTCCATCTGCAATCACAAAGATCATTTCGTCATTTCCATCATTTTGGATTTTCGATTGTCTATTAATAGCTCGAAATGAATCTTCGTTTTTCTTACGTTTTAGGCCAATTTCTGAGGTTACAGCGTATGTTATTTGCATTAGATCAAAATTGCCTCTCAACACAATGTTTAGCAGTTATACAATCATTTATAAAAACCACTGGAGTTTCATCCAAAGCCTTGTATGTAGCAGAAATGAAGACGCTTGTACGAAATAGACTTAATTTTAGGTTATCTTTGCACAATCTGTTCCAGAATATGAAGTGATAAAGGTTTTAAGAAATATGATACAAACCTTTGAGATAAACAATAGCCCCCAATTGATATCTACCAGTGGAGGTTAAAGGAAGATATGAGTATTAACCGAAGGATCTGAGTTTAGGATAGAGAAAAAAATAGTACAAAACGCTCATTGCTGTATCTAGTGTCTAGGCTTCAAAAAAATATCATTCAAGCCCAAATTCTTTGATTTTATTGAGTAAGGTCTGTCGAGCTATGCCTAATTTTTTTGCAGTAAGACTCTTATTGTTGCCGGTTTTTTCAAGGGCAGTCTTGATAACCTCACGCTCCATGTCCCGTAAGGTAAAATCATCTCCGGTACTTGAGATCTCAGCGACTTTTGCCCTAACCCCCTCAGGGAAGAAATGTGGAGGTAATTCATGAGGTGTTATTTGTTCGCCGAGACAAAGAACACTTGCTCTTTCTATGGTATTTTCGAGTTCCCTGATATTGCCCGGCCAATCATATTGCATTAGCAAGCTGAGTGCTTCCGGATGGAATCCTTTTATATCCTTTCTGTTTTTTACGGCATATCGCCTGAGAAAAAATTGAGCCAGTTCTGGGATATCAATACTCCTTTCTCTCAAGGCGGGCAGATGGATTGGAACGACAGAAAGTCTGAAAAACAAGTCTTGACGAAAGGTACCTTCAACGATCATTTCCTTCAGGTTTTTATGAGTGGCAGCAAGTAATCGAACATCCACTTTAATAGACTTTCCCCCTCCAACTCGCTCTAGCTCACCTTCCTGAAGAATTCTCAGTATTTTTGACTGTGTCGCAAGGCTCATATCGCCAATTTCATCCAAAAACAGTGTTCCCAAATTTGCAAGTTCGAATCTCCCTTTCCTTTGTTTTGAAGCTCCCGTAAAAGCACCCGCTTCATGCCCAAAAAGCTCGCTCTCTAAAAGATTCTCGTGCAGTGCGGCACAGTTTAGTTTGATGAAAGGCGAATTCTTCCTTTCACTATTTTGATGCAATGCATTTGCTACCAGCTCTTTTCCTGTACCAGACTCACCGGTGATCAGCACGGTTGAATCAGTTGGGGCAACCATGGCTAGAGTAGAAAACATCTCTTGCATTACCGGACTCTTACCTATGATATTATCAAAATGATAATGCTCTTTTAATTTGTTTTTTAGAGATTTATTTTCTTCGCTTAATGTCCTGAAATTTAACGCACGTGAAATTGTTAGTTTCAGCTCATCAATATCAACTGGTTTTGAGATATAATCAAACGCCCCTTTTTTCATTGCATCTACAGCAGATTCTACAGAAGAAAAAGCTGTGATGACAATTACTGGTATGCTAATGCCTGCTTTTAGGAGGGTTGATAAAGTTGCAATACCACCCATTCGTTTCATTTTTAAATCCAGTAGTATCACATCAATCGATTTTCCTTTTATCTTAGATAGTACTTCATCGCCATCGCTTGCTATCAAGACATGGAACCCTGCACTTTGCAAGTTCACCTTCAACATTGTCCGATGGTTGGGATCATCATCAACTATTAAGATACTGTTCTCTTGATTCATCATTTTTAGCCTTGAGGTTATATGGGTAGTCGTATAGTTATAGTTGTGCCTTGCCCAGGTCGAGTATACACTTCAATTGTTCCGTTGTGTTGCTCGATTAACTGGTGGCTCACAGCAAGCCCGAGACCTGTTCCGCCTGGAGTTGTCGTGAAGAATGGGTCAAACATTCGCTCACGATCCTCAATCGACATACCCCTACCGTTGTCTTTTACAATAAATAGAATGTTGCTTTGATCTCTTGTGCCTATTAAAGAAATTTTACCATCCTGATGAGATGCGTTAATACTATTTTTCAACAAATTCATTAATACTTGTAACAACAAATCAGAGTCGGCTGTAAAACTGGTCTCAACGTGGTTTTCCCATTTGATTTGAATATTTTTCTCTAAAAGATCCGCCTCCATTAACAGCACAGCTTTCTTGAGAAGATCACTAATTCTAATCTGCTTCAACTGGGGATTACGTGGTCTGGAGAATTGCAATAGTTGGGACACCGTCTGGTTTAGGCGATCAATTTCACCGATCATGAGTTTTGAATAGTCTTTTATATGCTCATTAGAGTCAGATTGCTGTCCGAAAAATTGGGCAAACCCTCTAAGCGTGCCTAAGGGGTTGCGAATTTCATGAGCGACTCCAGCGGCCATTTTGCCAAGAGCAGCCAATCTGCGAGATCGTTCAAGTTGGTGTTCCATTTTTTTAATAGAGCTCATGTCTCTTATGATTAATACTTTTCCAATTTTTTCATTTTCATTGTCAATAAGAGGTGAACAGCTGATGCGCAAAGGAATTACTTTGCCTTTTTTGTCGGTGTATTCCGTATCAAAATCGTTCATTGTTTTGCATGCATCGATAATTGGGGTAGAACTTATTGGAAATGCTTCATTAATATCTCTTCCTGTTAGTGTACTGAGTGAATAGCCAAAAAGTTCTTCTGTGTTTCTGTTACCTGATACAATCTGATTGTCTGCATCTATTGTGATTAGGCAAACAGGTATGGATTCAATTATGTTATCCGTATAAAGTTTTATATCAGCAAGGTTGGTACTCGCAACGCGCATCTTTTGATATAGAAACAACATGTACATACCTGCCGTACTAACTAAAAACAATATGGCACCCATAAAAAAAGCATGACGAGCATCTTGTTTTCGAGCAATATCAAATTGAACAGTTTTTAATCCTATGGAAATAAATGCCTTACCATCCATACTATCGATATTATTGTTCATCCTCTTCGAGTGCATGCGCATTTTCTGAGGGATACTCGTTGTTTTAAATTTTTTAGATAAATTAAAAACTCCCGCCTCTCTGTCCAATCTTGTCACGGGCATATCAGATGCATATAAAATCTCGATCTCATTTTCTGAAAGGGTCTGATTTCTCTGTGAGCCAACGTTTTCAATAACTGAACCATTTTGGTCAACTATAATAATATAGAGAATGTCTGAATCTTTTGAGTATTCTATGAGCAATGTATTAAGTGGATCCCCGCTCCCCATATGGTGTGCCATTGTTGCTCTATTTCCTGCCTCAATAGAGCGAATAATAGTTTCTCCCTTGTCAAGAAGAAATTGTTCCATAAGTAAACTTGCTCTATTTATGTTTTGAATAGTTGAGTAAACAAGCACAACACCAAGTATTCCTGTTGCAATCAACAATCCTATTGCAGCGCGCGAATATCGATAGGATTTTGGAGAGCTGGGAATCTGATGTTCAATTTGTTCTGTATTTTTCATTTAGTTCTGCTTTCTTTATTAAGCTAATTCAGCCAGATGAGTTTCTGTGACTTTACTCTTCGCAAGATTCAGACCACTCTAATCAGTTACGTTAATTTGTTTGTCAATCTAGTAATTAAGCAAATATTTCTGCCGTATTTTTTTAGGCCAAGACCAATTGAGTGCCCATATTTAAGGCAGCTTGTGTCAAATAATTAGGCACCCAGGGTGGTGTGATAGTCCGACAAACAAGTATAGTTAAGTTTTTTTTTACATAAATACAAGAGGATGTTTAAAACAAAAGATGCAAAACCATGTGGCACATTAATTGCGATATCTTGGATTGTTAACCAGTAGATCTTTAAATTAGTACTAGGGTCATCAAACGGTTAGAAGTATTGTGACAAAGAAAGCTGAAAATCTTGTGCAAGGATTGGAAGTTTTTGAAAAAAATCTATTTCTAGATAAACACCACAGGAGAACATTATGAAAAAAATTCTTGGGATGCTGCTCTTTATTTGTGTTGTATTTGTTAGTCACTCCATGGCCATGGAAGGTCATAGTGACATGAATAAGGATGACAAAACAGGTGCTGGAACTGCGATTGAAGGTCATGATAACATGGATCATGGCAGCCAGAACCAGGATGGAAGCTTTAAACATAATACTATGGCGGGCAATGTTCATACAGAATTTCAAATTATGGATCTTGCAAGTATGAACATGAAAGACCCGACGGGTAAAACACATCATGTGATGGCCACATTTAAAAGAGATGGCCAAAAAATCATGAAACTTGCCGGAAAAGTGAAACTTATCTCTCCATCTGGGAAAGAGCAATTGGAAAGCTTAAAGGATTTTGGCAGTGGCATCTTTGCTGCAAATTTTACTATCGATGAACCAGGTAAGTGGGGAGTTATTTGTCTCTTTAAAGACGAAGAGGTTAAGCAAACTGTTAAGTTCTGGTACCCTCATATGGCAATGTGAAAAACATCAATAAGTCGGTCAACTTATTTATAAGTGGCCGGCTGTATTGATACATATATTATTTGCTTCAAGTATTTATACTTATTGCATTTGCAATTCCACTGAAATACCTGTCTAATAAAGTAGCTTTAGCCTAGTTAAGAAGAGGTGAAAGATTTTTTAAGGAGTGTCCGTGTCTTTCATCTCTCTCTATCAACGTTTCTTAAGAAGAAAATATTATACTCATCCGTATTAAAAGTCTGTAGTTACAGGTTTAAATGTGGACAAACCTACGTAACGATAAAGCTTACCAAGTAAATATTAAAGCGCTGCCCAATATTTAGGCACACCCCAAAATCAGTTTTTAAGAAGATTTTCTACGTTTTAATTTTACTATTAATATCATGAAGTTAATATGTTGGTGAGATAAAAAGTTAAATATGGCATGTGAGATGCTAGGAGGATTTCGGACTAGAATTATGAATTATTCACATTCAATGTCTATCAGTCATTCTTGTTGAGGGCGATAGTTCGATTGGAAAAGGGGTAATTTACATCTAATCATTGAAACGGGAAGGCAAGTTGGCGTCTTAGACTGTAAATCTATTAATTTAGGAGGGCCCATCAGTGAAACAAAATATCAGGCAACATCACCCCATGCTGGTATCGCATCTTATTATTCTATTTGGAATCCTCTTCGTTGGAGGATTTGTAGCGTTTACCGAAGCCTCAGAAAAAAAACCAAATGTTCTCCGCTTGGAGAGTGCCGTGCAAGCGGCTCAGTCAAATGATCCATGGTTAATAGGAAACAAGCACACCCAAGATTCCTTTGAAGCTAAAAGTGTTGCTGCTGGTACTCTGCCTGACCCTAAATTATCTATGGCACTTGCGAACCTGCCAACAGATACTTTCAACTTTGACCAAGAACCCATGACACAGTTAAGGGTCGGTATGACACAGATGTTTCCAAGAGGAGACAGTCTAGAATTAAAAAAGAAACAACTTGAAGTAATGAGTCGCCAATTCCCATTCCAACGTCAAGATAGAAGGGCTAGGGTTGTTGTTGCCGTTAGTGGACTCTGGCTGGATGCATATAAAGCCCAGGAGAGTATTGCTCTTATTGAAAAAGACCGACCCTTATTTGAACAGTTAGCTGATGTTGCAGAGGCAAGTTATTCTTCTGCCCTAGGTAGAACCAGGCAACAGGACATTATCAGGGCACAGTTGGAATTAACTCGCTTAGACGATCGACTCACTATTTTAAGGCAGCAGCAGGAAATGTTTATCGAAAGACTGTCTGAATGGCTAAGCGATTATTTCATTGAAGAATATATAAGCAAAACTGCTACTACCAATTCAGTGAAATGGTCTCAATTAATATTAGACCGCGATTTGCCATCTATCCAGATGTTGAAACCCTCTTTGTATAAACCAAACCAGGAAGCAGACCCACAAACCCTTTATAGATTTTTCTCGCAACACCCAGTGGTGCTTGCATTAGATAAAAAGATCGAGGCGACTGCCGTTGGAATCGATCTTGCCAACCAAAAGTATAAACCTGAGTGGGGGGTTAACGCCAGCTACGCATACCGCGATGCGGACCGACAAGGGAGAGATCTACCAGACTTTGTCTCAGTAGGCCTAACTTTTGATTTACCTTTCTTTACCAAGAATCGTCAAGATAAAGAGCTTGAATCAGCCGTATCTGAGGCCGAATCTGTAAAGACGGAGAAATGGTTATTAGTCAGGAAGATGATAGCAGGTTTTGAGAAAACAAGGACGCAATTAAGTCGCCTAAATGAAAGACAGAGTTTGTATCAAAATCAATTGCTCCCCCAAATGGAAGAGCAGGCCGAGGCTTCCCTCACTGCATACACCAATGACGACGGTGACTTTGCTGAGGTAGTACGCGCTCGTATTGCTGAATTAAACGCTCAAATTGCAGCATTAGTTATAGATGTTGAGAGACAGAAAGCGATTATTAACTTGAATTATTTTTTTATGAAAAGCGCCGATGACATTATTACCAGTAATTGACGCCCGGGAGATATGAAATGAAGAAAGGCTTAAATACACTAATTTCGCTTATTGTCGGAGTTGCAATTGGTTCAGGCATCATGTTTGTAGGATATCCAAAAGTGAGTGTTTTGTTAAATTCTTCAACTGAACAACAATCGGCTGAAGTTAAAACAGATGAAAAAAAACCTCTATATTGGGTTGCCCCCATGGATCCTAATTACAGGCGTGACAAGCCGGGCAAGTCCCCAATGGGAATGGATTTGATACCTGTTTACGAAGAGGACAGTGGCGGATCAGATGCTGGTCCTGGTACAATTAAAATATCTCCTAATATAGTTAATAATTTAGGTGTTCGAATTGCTTCAGCCCAAAAAGCAGAGATGCACCCTATTATCCAAACTGTTGGATATGTAAAGTATGATGAAGATCAATTGATCCATATCCACCCAAGAGTCGATGGATGGATAGACAAACTTTATATAAAAGCATCGGGCGATCCTATAGAGAAAGGGCAACCACTATACGATCTATACTCGCCTGCACTGGTCAACGCACAGGAAGAGCTGGTAATAGCTCTGGATCGAAAAAAAGACCGACTAATTAAAGCAGCTGAAAATCGATTGAAAGCGTTGAGAGTCCCTCAGAACGTAATACGTCAAATCAAGAAAACAAGAGTTGTAAAACAAACTATCACTTTTTATTCGCCTCAAAGTGGAGTTGTTGATAACCTCGTAATACGACAAGGTTTCTATGTAAAACCTGGCTCAACAATTATGTCAATTGGCAAACTTGATCAAGTTTGGGTCGAAGCAGAAGTTTTTGAACGTCAGGCTGCGGATGTTGCTCCAGGTCTTCCTGTTACAATGACTCTGGATTACCTTCCAGGCAGAGAGTGGCGTGGGGTTGTTGATTATGTATACCCAACTTTGAATGCAAAAACCAGGACATTACCAGTACGCTTACGGTTTGCAAACAAAGAAGGGCTTCTCAAGCCCGACATGTTTGCCCAAGTGGTGATTGATGCTAAATCAAACGACAAAACACTGGTCATTCCACGAGAAGCTGTAATCCGGACAGGTAATGTAAATCGAGTTGTGCTTGCTCTTGGAGACGGTCGATTTAAATCTATACATGTAAAAACTGGTCGGTTTGATGAAAAATCAGCTGAGATACTATCAGGTCTCAGGGAGGGTGATCAAATTGTAACCTCTGCGCAATTTCTCATTGACTCAGAGTCAAGCAAGACTTCTGATTTTAAACGCATGAATTATGAAGAAGAAATGCCTTTACCAACTAGCGTTTGGACAGAAGCGACAATTAACAAACTGATGGCCGAACATCGCAAAGTAAACGCCTCTCATAAAGAAATAAGTCAGTGGAACTGGCCGGAAATGACAATGGATTTTACTGTCGCCGGTTCAGTTGATATGGCAACTCTTGAAGTTGGAAAGAAACTTAATATTGAAATATCCAAAACTGAAGATGATCAATATGAAATTACCTCTGTGTTTATTCCTGGTACAGAAGATAACAGAAAGCTCGATGATTTGAGTCTTGATGATATGAATCTCGATGATATGACTGTCGATTGATCTGATACAGTAAATAATAGGAAAAAAGGAAACAGAAATGATCGTATCAATTATACGCTGGTCTGTCAGCAATCGATTTTTTGTTTTGCTGGCAACCGCCATGTTGGTGGGAATAGGATTATATTCCCTGAAAAACACTCCAGTTGATGCCTTGCCAGATTTGTCAGATGTACAAGTTATCATCAAAACAACATATCCAGGTCAAGCTCCTCAGGTTGTTGAAGACCAGGTAACCTACCCATTAACAACCGCTATGTTATCAGTTCCAGGAGCAGAAGTTGTTCGTGGTTACTCATTTTTCGGAGACTCCTATGTTTACGTAATTTTCAACGAAAAAACAGACCTTTATTGGGCAAGGAGCAGGGTCCTAGAGTATCTCAGTCAGGTTGCACCATCTCTTCCAGCAAATGCACGACCGCAATTAGGACCTGATGCTACTGGGGTTGGTTGGGTTTATCTGTATGCTTTAGTCGATAGAACTGGAAAGAATGATATTAGTCAGCTTCGATCATTACAGGATTGGTTTCTAAAATATGAGTTACAGACGGTACCAGGTGTTTCAGAAGTCTCTGCTATTGGTGGCATGGTTAAACAGTACCAGGTGAAAGTTAACCCAGAAAAACTGCGTGCATTCGGTATTCCGCTTTCAAAGATACAAATGGCCATAAAAATGGGGAATCAAGAAATTGGTGCCTCTGTTGTGGAAATGGCTGAAGCTGAGTACATGGTCAGAGCCACAGGTTACCTTCAAAGTGCAAAAAACTTAGGCAATATCCCATTAGGGGTCAATACAAATGGTACTCCGATTTTACTAAAAGACGTTGCTGATGTAGGTGTTGGACCCCAAATGCGCAGAGGTATTGCTGAGTTGAACGGAGAAGGAGAGACCGTAGGCGGCATAATTGTCATGAGATTTGGCGAAAATGCTCAGAAAACCATTGACGGTGTGAAAGCCAAGTTGGAGGAGTTGAAAAAAGGGCTACCTGATGGTGTCGAAATTGTCCCAGTATACGACAGGAGTGCCTTGATTGAACGAGCAATAACCAATTTATGGCATAAGCTCCTAGAGGAATTTGGCGTTGTTGCTCTTGTATGTGTTGTTTTTCTCTTTCATGTTCGTTCATCTCTTGTTGCAATTATAAGTCTGCCTGTTGGTATCTTAACAGCATTTATCATTATGCACGTTCAAGGGTTAAATGCAAATATCATGTCTCTTGGAGGAATAGCTATCGCAATTGGGGCTATGATCGATGGGGCTATTGTAATGATAGAAAATATGCATAAGCATATGGAGCGGACCCCACTTACAAATGAAAACCGCTGGCAAATAGTCGCAGATTCAGCTTGTGAGGTTGGGCCCGCCTTATTTTTCAGTCTTTTGATTATTACAGTTAGCTTTGTTCCTGTCTTCACGCTTGAAGCACAGGAAGGGAGAATGTTTTCTCCTTTAGCATTCACTAAAACATATGCAATGGCGGCTTCTGCGGCATTGGCAATAACCTTAGTACCAGTCCTAATGGGTTATTTTATTCGTGGCAAGGTACTTCCAGAGCATAAAAACCCTCTTAACTGGCTGTTGACAGCCATCTATTTACCCGTTTTGAAAGGTGTACTTAGATTTCCTAAAACTGTACTTTTGGGAGCGCTTATTGTGTTAGGAATTGGGGTTTGGCCTATGGACAAAATTGGCAGTGAATTTATTCCTCCGCTTGATGAAGGTGATTTGATGTATATGCCAACAACATACCCAGGCATATCTGTCGGGAAAGCTCGAGAACTACTCCAGCAAACAGATAAATTAATCCGAACGGTTCCGGAAGTTGTTTCAGTTTTTGGCAAAGTTGGTCGTGCTGAAACTGCTACTGATCCAGCACCACTGACAATGATAGAATCATTTATTCAATTAAAACCAAAGGATCAATGGCGGGCAGGTGTCACCACAGATAGTCTAAAAAAAGAATTTGACAATCTCGTTAAATTACCAGGTGTTACTAATGCCTGGGTGATGCCTATAAAAACACGTATAGATATGTTGGCAACTGGTATTAAAACCCCGGTTGGAATTAAAGTTTCTGGACCTGAACTAAACCAAATACAAGAAATAGGACAACAGTTAGAAACCATTTTAAAGGATGTTCCCGGTACCGCTTCAGTTTATTCAGAGAGGGTTGCAGGAGGGCGTTATATCAAGGTTGATATCCAGCGTGAAAATGCAGCACGCTATGGTTTGAATATTGCCGATGTGCAGCAGGTTGTGGCTACCGCAATTGGAGGAATGAATGTTACTCAGACAATTGAGGGGTTAGAAAGATATCCAGTGAATCTTCGATATCCTCAGGATTATCGTAACTCACCAGAACAACTATCAATGTTGCCTATAGTTACCGCTAGTGGCCAGCGTATATCACTTGCTGATGTTGCCAATGTCTTTGTTGAAGATGGTCCACCAGCTATTAAAAGTGAGAATGCCCGCCTGAATGGCTGGTCATTTATCGATATTGAAGGAGTCGATGTCGGTAGCTATGTGGTTGAAGCCCAAAGAGTTGTTAAAGATAAAATTAGCCTTCCCGCAGGTTATTCCTTGAACTGGTCGGGTCAGTATGAATATATGCTTCGGGCAAAAGAAAAATTAACCTATGTTGTTCCACTAACCTTAGCCATCATTATAATTTTACTGTTTATAAACTTTAGAAATTTTGTGGAAGTTGCAATTATAATGGGAACATTGCCTCTTGCAATGGTAGGAAGCATTTGGTTGATGTACCTGGAGGGGTATAACTTTTCTGTTGCAGTTGGTGTCGGTTTTATCGCCCTTGCAGGAGTGGCTGTTGAGATTGGTGTCATCATGTTGGTATATCTCAACCAAAGTTACTACAAAATGATCGAAGAAGCTGAGAAAAAAGGAACCTCACCAAGTATACAGGAGCTATCTGAGGCAGTTCTTCATGGTGCTGGAATGCGAGTACGCCCAGTTATGATGACTGCTGCAGCAATTGTAGTCGGTTTGCTGCCAATACTCTTCGGGACAGGTACCGGATCAGAAGTCATGAGTCGTATTGCAGCACCAATGGTTGGCGGTATGGTGAGTTCAGTGATACTTACATTACTGGTTGTTCCTGCAGTTTTCTATCTTTGGCGAAAGCGATCAGTAAAGGCACTTCAGGATTAGAAGGATTATATCACAAATTACTTCGCTTCTCGGATTAAAAGCTTTTCTTCTAGCTAAACAACCCCGTCGTGTTGTATTTGGGTAATATTTGTCAGTAGTGAAATTTGCCTCGAGATCGCCCGGGTAGACCGCTGGTTACCACCAAAAGCCAATCTTTTTCCAGGTGCTCATTATATCAGATCTCGCTTATGGCATAGTTTTTCAAACAACAAAGGGGAAAGATTATGCCTAAAAACAAAATTCAGGTTCAAAAAGGTTCAAGTTTGCCTAAGTTTCTTGAAAAATACGGTGGCGAAGAGCAGTGCCAAGGACAACTATTCAGGCTAAGATGGTCTAAAGGATATCTCTGTCCTCGATGCCATTCTTCTCATTATACAAAGCTCAACACTAAGCCTCTGTATCAATGCAAAAAATGCAAATTTCAAAGCAACTTGACCAGCAACACTATATTTGCCTCCACAACACGACCTCTGGCTGTTTGGTTTCCTGCAATTTATCACTTAACCCGTCGTAATAAAGGTATATCGTCCCTTTACCTTGCCCAATCTCTTGGAATTTCATCTATTGCGGCTTTGTGGTTAAAACATAAACTACAGCTGGTTGTGAAGGACAAATGTGATGCTCACCCCTTACCTGGCAATATACAGCTTGATGATGGGTATCCCCCTATCTACATGCGTTTAAGTCGCCTTGCTTTACTTTCAACTAAAAAAATTCGTTCGTGGTCTTTATGTTACTTCCATAATGCCAGTATTGTGGTCTCCCACGGAATGCCTGGTTTTGTTAGAATAGTAAGACTTGGCTTTACCTGAATAAGCATCACAACCGGTGGATGCTATAAGAGTATTCAGATAGAGGCCTTTACCTGGGTTAAGACTGTCCTTGAAAATATTGACCAAATCTATGGTAAATGCTGGAATATTGAGTGTTTTTTAGAATGGCAAAGCAACATCTGAAGTTCGTAAAAGAAATACAATGCAGGGGCTTCGATGAACTTGTGGGACACACTTCCATTGGGTTCATGATAATGTTTTTGGCATACTTGAATCGAGTGGAAAGAGAGCACAGAACTTTCAGAGATCTGTTTTATGCTTGTTGGTTGCCAAGAACAGGCTGATATTTCTTTCATTGATGCCCTCCATCGTATATTGAGACTCGTTGTACAGGGCAGGGGGACGACATGCCGGAAACTATTGTGAGAAAACAGCTTCGGAGTTTTTCAACACTGTGATGAAAACTACTTTGAAATGTTTAAGAATATCAAAAACCAGGGTCATCGCTAGCCCATAACCCCGAAAGTTGAATAGAAAGATGAAACACACCTATCATATACATGGTATGACCTGCAATGGCTGCCGTAGCCACGTTGAAAAAACCCTTAATAATATTCAAGATGTTACGAGTGTGTCGGTTAATTTAGAAAATGCGGAAGCCACTATCGAAATGGAACGTTATATCGATATCGAAAAATTCCAGAATGTACTTGAAAAAGATGGGGGCAATTACAATATCTATATGCCCGGAGAACACCACCACGGCACCAAGAAAGAAAAGAAACCAAAAACGCAAGAAAAGGGAACGGGTACATTCTATTGCCCAATGCATTGCGAAGGGGTTAAGACCTATGACCAACCAGGTGATTGCCCCGTTTGTGGAATGGATTTGGTAGAAGAGCAAAATTTATCCGTTTCCTCTTTGGAGCAATGGACGTGCCCTATGCATCCTGAAATCGTCAGAGACAAAGACGAAAGCTGTCCTATCTGTGGTATGAATTTAGTGCCGATGCAACCCGACCTATCCGCAGAGGAGAAGAGCTATAACAACTTGCAAAAAAAGTTTTGGATTGCTGTGGCTTTTACGTTGCCCATCTTCCTGATTGCAATGAGCGAGATGATTTCCAGCAATCCATTATACGATGTAATGTCACAGGAAGACTGGAACTGGATTCAGTTGGCATTGTCTTTTCCCGTAGTATTTTATGCCACTTGGATGTTCTTTGAACGAGCCTACAAGAGCATCAAAACATGGAATTTAAATATGTTCACGCTCATCGGTATCGGCGCAGGCGTTGCGTGGCTGTTTAGTGTTTTCGGTATGCTATTCCCCGATATATTCCCATCAGAATTTAAAACAGAATCGGGAGCGATTCATGTCTATTTTGAAGCGGCAACAGTGATATTGACATTAGTACTTTTAGGACAGCTGTTGGAAGCCCGTGCACATAATAAAACTAATTCAGCAATAAAAGAACTCTTAAAACTTGCTCCGAACAAAGCCATCAAAATAGTCGATGGCGAAGAGGTTGAAGTGAGCATAGATGAAATAGAGTTGGGCGACATTCTAAAAGTAAAGCCGGGGGATAAAATTCCTGTTGATGGTGTGATAACAGAAGGTAATGCAACCGTTGATGAATCAATGATTACGGGGGAATCTATTCCGGTAGACAAGAAAATCGATGATAAGGTTAGTAGTGGGACTATCAACGGTAATCAGACCTTTTTGATGAAAGCTGAAAAAGTTGGTTCTGATACTCTGCTTTCACAAATCATCCATATGGTAAACGATGCCAGCCGTAGCCGTGCACCTATCCAGAAATTGGCGGATACGGTATCGGGCTTTTTTGTACCAGTAGTAGTCATAACCGCCATTATCACTTTTGCGGTTTGGGCGATTTGGGGACCAGAGCCAGCTTATGTATTCGCACTCGTCAACGCCATCGCGGTTATGATTATCGCTTGCCCGTGTGCTTTAGGCTTAGCGACTCCAATGTCCATAATGGTAGGCGTTGGTAAAGGTGCGCAAAATGGTGTGCTCATCAAAAATGCTGAAGCTTTGGAAAAAATGGATAAGGTCAATACCCTTATCGTGGATAAAACAGGAACCATTACGGAAGGTAGACCTACCGTTGAGAAAATTGGTGCTTTTGGCAGTAGTTACTCCGAAGGCGACATTCTGCAATACATCGTCTCATTGAACATTAATAGTGAGCATCCACTTGCAGAAGCAACGGTGAGCTGTGGCAAAGAACAAAATGCGAAAACCTTAAAAGCTGAGGACTTTAGAGCGGTAACAGGAAAAGGAGTTGAAGGAAGAGTCAGTTATAAAAAATTGTATTTCGGAAACTCGAAAATGATGGAGTATGCCAATGCAGAAATCACACCGGTAATGCAGGAGGAAACCAAAACCTATCAAAAGCAAGGTAAAACAGTATCGTATTTAGGGATTGATGGCAAGGTGTCTGGTTACGTGGTCATCGGTGATAAAATAAAGAAATCAAGTGGCAAGGCAATAAAAGAGCTACAAAACAAGGGTATTGAGGTGATAATGCTTACAGGCGATAATCACAATACAGCACAAGCGGTGGCCAGCGAACTCAATCTAGCAGATTTCAAAGCAGGAATGTTGCCGGAGGATAAGCTTAAAGAGGTGGAGAAACTCCAGAAGAGTGGTAAGTTTGTGGCAATGGCTGGTGATGGTATCAATGATGCTCCTGCGTTGGCTAAAAGCGATGTGGGTATCGCAATGGGAACGGGAACCGATGTAGCCATAGAAAGTGCAGCAATAACTCTGGTGAAAGGTGATTTACACGGTATTGTTAAAGCAAGTAATTTGAGTGATGCGGTAATGAAAAATATAAAGCAAAATCTGTTTTTTGCTTTTATTTATAACACGTTGGGCGTACCGATTGCTGCGGGGGTTCTTTATCCATTTTTTGGCATACTCCTATCCCCAATGATAGCAGCTTTGGCTATGAGCTTTAGCTCAGTATCGGTTATTGCCAATGCACTTAGATTAAGAACAAAATCAATTCAGTAGTTTTTAAAGGACTAGTAAATAAGCGTATCTGTGCTCGGGAGAAAGCGGGATAAGAGATGCAAAGCAAAGGGTGGCACCTTGCGATAGCGGAAAAAGAATGGTCACAGAAAAAGCTTTGGGCAAAAGATAAATTAACCTATGTTGTTCCTGCAGTTTTCTATCTTTGGCGAAAACGATAAGCAAAGGCACTTCTGGATTAGAAGGATTATATCACAAATAACTTCGCTTCTCGAACTCAAAGAACCCAAGGAGAGTAGTAATCTCTCTGATCAAAAGCTTATAAGCCTGAGTGTCTATCACTTAATCGTAAATTCCAATAGGCCTGTGGAATTATAGCCGTTGATTAGTTAAGTTTAGTTTTCTGACCATACACTCCATATATTGTCATCTGGAAGGCTTCGAAATGTATTCTGAATTGGCTATATTAGCATTATTTATATCCTGTTATAGTATGGTATCTGGACGCCTGGAACGTTCAGTGATATCAGGGCCTATTCTTTTTGTGACCTCAGGTTTATTAATGGGACCTCTTTTTCTTGGCTGGTTCGACCAAGATGTCTCAAAAGTAAGTTTCAGGGTATTTGCCGACCTGACCCTCGCAGTGATTCTCTTTACTGATGCAGCAAATGCAGATTTCTCAATAATAAGAAGCCAGATCCGTATCCCTGTTAGAATGTTAATATTTGGTCTCCCTGGTGTTATCCTCTTTGGTACAATCGTTGCTTCAATCATATTTGACGTGCTGAGTTATTTTGAAGCTGTTATTCTAGCCACAATACTTGCAGCAACAGACGCAGCACTTGGAAAAGCCGTTATTACCAACAAAAACGTACCCGCTCGATTCAGAGAGGGGTTGAATCTTGAAAGTGGACTCAATGATGGTCTTTGTGTCCCTATACTTTTTGTATTCATAGCTCTAGCAGACGGTAGTGGTGCAGAGGGAGGCAGTGCATTGTTTTCCGTGAAGTTGGTTGCTGAAGAACTTGGTATCGGACTGCTGGTTGGTCTGAGCCTATCCGCACTCAGTATAAGGTTGTTACGATGGTGTTTGTTTCGAGGTTGGATCAGTAGGGTATGGTTACAAGTCACTGTGGTAGGACTTTCAATAGCATGTTTTTCAGTCGCTCAGAGTATACATGGGAGTGGCTATATTGCGGCATTTACTGGTGGTTTATATTTTGGATACAAAGCAAAAAAAGCTACCAAAAAACTGGTTTTGACCGCAGAAGGAATAGGAGAAACATTGGCCTTGGTTACTTGGATGTTGTTTGGTGCTATCGTTATTAGTCATTGCATCCAACACTTTACCTGGTCGATGGTCATCTATGCCATATTGAGCCTTACTTTTATCCGTATGTTTCCTATTTTTATCGCACTTGTAGGTACTGGAGAGAGCATTAATGCAAAACTTTTTCTCGGTTGGTTCGGCCCCCGTGGACTAGCCTCCATTGTCTTTTCAATCATTGTAGTGAACAGTGAATTGCCTGGAGGGCGCTTTATAGCAATGGTTGTAATATTAACAGTGTTTTTCAGCCTAATTACGCACGGACTTACTGCCAATCCGCTAGCTCGATGGCTGGGCAAACAAGAGAGAAATGAGGTGGAAAAAACATCAGACTAGCAAGCGTTTGGAGTTACCTGGATTATATAAGAATGAAGTCCGTTAATGTTATATGTTTTTTGGAAAAAAGAGAAAATGCTTGCTTTTTGTCCTGCTCATAATTCTATTTTTTCTATGCACAAACATTCTCAAATAGAATTTACCTGCCCAAAAGGTCATATCCAAAACTACAACTACTTTGATTGTTGCTTATTTGAGCAAACCTCACTGGCGTTTTTCATTTTGCTTTTGTTGCTTATCCAGTTCCACAATTGAGATTTGAACCCAAAGGTGGACACTTGAGCAGGTCATTTTTATCAGATCTGATAAAATCTCCTCAAAATGCAGAAAACCTATCCGTTCGAATAGCGCATCGACAACAAGAGGGCTGCAATATTTTTTCTCACTAATCCACTACCCATTATTTGGACAGTTAATAGATCTCTTCTATTTTGAAAGAATACAACAATATATATAGTCATTAAATATCAACACTTTGCCTGCATAATAGTTAAATTTTGCATACTGGCCTTGATTGTGCAAAATAGTGTTGTAGAGCACCTTATGAGAAACCAAGTCTCTAAGAGATCCGGTGGGTTACAAATTAAGATGGTTGATTTCTATTACTCATTCTCGAGAGAGTACATCATGGTTGATATCATCACCTCAAGCGATGGGAGAAATATCATGAAAACATCACTTAAATTATTAATCATCGTAGGCATCATATTTCAACTTCTGTCTTCACAAGTCTATGGTGGCGTAAGAGAAAGAATCACAAAAAACCAATTGAGAGCCAAGGAATATATTCTCCAACTGAAAAATGGTGCAGATCCGGACAAACTCAAACGCCCATATTTGAGGCGTCATAATAAGTGGAAGGTGAAGAAATCACGTCGGGAAATAAAAAGAGCAATGGACAGAGCAGAAGCACTTGCCCGAGCTGGAAAACGCCGTTTTATACGTATACCGGACTATGTTTATAAGGGCATGTCAGAAAAAAAATATACAGCTTTACAAGAGAGAAGAAACAAACGAAATCGATAAAAATAATATTGAATTATAGGCAGATCAGTTGATACATAATGCTTAAGGCATGTTTTTTCCTTGTAAAATCTTATAACTACTCTACCAGCGCTGTTGACTCAGCATGGCGGCATATAATTTTATATCACATAACCTAGCCCCACAACAGGAGTATGGACAATGAGTGTAAAAATAAGGAGATAAAAAACAAGAGTCGTTAAAAATCTTTATTAAAGAGCCAAAAAAAATATTTGGCAAATAAAGAAAGCATATTCATCTGCAAATTGAGCATAGTTTTGCGGTCTTGCCAAGCATATTGGGTGCTTTGATGTTTTTCAGACAACAGGTAACTTGAAAACCAAATAGGCATATAATGAACAGTTTCGAGCTGTTATACTTTCCTCAGAAATTGATAAGACGAATGAGTACTACCATTATATTTGTTGGCGTTGTTTTTCTGCTTTATGTTTTTTTGATGCAGCGCATTGGTCATACGCAACCATGGATCCCATACTTGGTGGTTTTATTTGCAACGCTAAAGGCTTTGTTCTTCACATTTTACACTTTCAAACAATTAAACAGATCCATACGTATCTGTCATTCCTTAAGTCAGTTGCTTTGGACATTTGGATTTTTAGTCTTCTTGATCGTTTTTTCTTTTGCAACAGATTTCAATTGCCTTTCAGCATTCGACAGCAATGCATTTAGTCAAACTGAAAATCCGATAGTAATTAATTATTGGAGGAGGTTGTTCGACCACTTCTATTTCAGTCTGGTCACCTTTGCTTCTATAGGTTACGGAGACATTGTTCCCACATCAGTTTTTGCAAAAATATTAGTAGTAATGGAGATTGGACAAAGTTTCGTGTTGGTGATATTTGGGCTTTCTAATATCAATAATATATTTAATATCACCCATAAATAGTTAAACGGAAAAAAGGTAGACCCTCTCGGGTTGTTGCAGATTTGCCACCATTGCATGTCAGGATGGGTATTGTTTTACGTGGGGTATTTGCAGGAGAGATGCCGTGCGAGTTATATCAGCGCGCTTCGGGCTGTAGATCGACATAATTGTAGACCATTCTAGAATTTGAGAGGTCATAGAATTTTAAAATGCCCCTCTATTAGTTTCCCCCCGGCTTAACCTGTAAAGATGAATCCACCTAGCATAATTTCTGGAAAAAACACCCTCAATAGTTTAAGCATTTTTCAAATATCTATAAAGAGTGGGCTTTGAAATGCCAAAAGTAGAGCATATTTCTTTTATGCTGTGTTTCTTTGTATCATACATCAACTTTAAAGCTTCTACTTGAGTTGAGGTAAGTTTTACTTTCCGACCACCACATCTGCCTCTGGCTCTTGCTGCTTCAAGCCCCGCTCTGGTGCGTTCCTTAATAAGATTTCGTTCAAACTCCGCCAGTGCTCCAAAGATTTGAAAAACAAGTTTTCCACCGTTGGTGGTGGTATCAAATCCTTCTTGGAGACTGACAAATCCAACACCTCTCTTTTCCAAGCCTTCAACAACTTCGATGAGGTGTTTCAAATTCCGACCCAACCTGTCTAGCCTCCAAACAACTATACTGTCACCAGCTCGCACATACTCAAGAGTTTTATTCAATCCTGGACGATCGGTCTTTACCCCTGAAACTTGATCCAGGAAAATTTTTTCACAACCGGCATCCTTCAAACTATCTTCCTGAAGATCTCCACTCTGATCCTGAGTGCTTATTCTTGCATATCCAATTTTCATTATCAGTCTCTAGTTAAAAAACTCATCAATTATGAGGAATACGTTACGTTGAAAACGTAACCACATTATGAGACACAAATCAAGTCCTAATGAGTATTTTACTGGTCAGGGGACAAAAGTAACAAAAACCACCGTTACCGTTCCACTACTTTGTGAGTGTTTTTTTTAATCAGAAAAATTGATAATAAGGAATTGTCATCGAATAAAATATGTGTGGAAAAATTCTGAGTTCTGAACCGCTACACTTAAACAATATTTTCTTCTGTAGCTTTAAGTTTCAGGATGCTCCATTTTTGATAGGAATTCTTGACGTGATGAAGTAAATACTAAGTGGAAATATGTTGACCCTTGTTTATAGGAATTTACTGGGTGTATTTAGCAGCAACCTTATCAAGAAATATCTCAACCTGACCGTTTATAGGTCCTATTTATTGTTGCCAGGGGCAAGGCAAACAATGTAAAGTGAATGATATATAGCCTCTTGAAAGCTTACAATTTACACATGATATCAAGCAGAAATGTAGCTATGTCATTGATTTAAAGTCGAGTCAATTCGAGGTGGCCCATTAAATGGCAACCACAAAATAAAGCTCGTTCAATTATGGGTGACTTAGTATAAAGAAAAAATGATCATCGTGAAGTTGATTGGCACGGTTCAATCTAAGGAGCTCAATAGTGCATTCTTATAGGCTAATACATATTGGCGATATACATTATTCACAGTCTAAGGCTACTGTCTTTCAAGATAAGAAAGATGGCGCATTCCCTGAAAAACTTGCAGCACAAACATCAATTGGGCCATATAGACAAGCATTAAGAGCAATTACAAAAGCACGTGATAACGGAAACGGAGTTAATGGTATAATTTTTTGTGGTGATCTAACGACATATGGAAATTATACAGAATATGAAGATGCTGTTGTTAGCTTAAAAAATACGTTAACATTAGATAAAAAAGGAAAATGGAGTAATGGTGAAATTATAGTTGTCCCTGGAAACCATGATATAGAAAGAGATAAAATTAATCACAGCTCTCTAAACTTAAAGGACAAATTTAAAGCTCTTGAAGATGCATGGAAGAAAGTGGGTTGTGAGTTTTTTAAATATGATAAAATAGACCCTATTGTAAGCTCATTAAAAAAAGATTCAAAAGTATACTTATTTCCTCTCAACTCATGCATAGGCTGTGGAGAAAAGAGGTACTTCCCTACCCCCATTAGGGAAGCTTTACACAAGGCTTTAGAAGAATATTCAAAAAAGAATAATGAAAAAAAATCCTTTAAGCTCCTTGGAGAAGATCTTGATACTCCTGCCTTTTTAGAAGAAGACGTTGATTTTGTATGTGATAACATATTAAAATTAACAAAAAATGCGGTTCCTATTCTGGTTTCGCATCATAATTTGCTTCCCCAAACAATACCACGGTTTGATATGTATACAGAGTTATTAAACTCTGGGCTAGTCAGGTCACGATTAGGAAAATGCGGTCTTCCTATTTTATACTGCCATGCTCATGTACATTCTGACCCAATAGAAAAAATTATAGATATTAAAAACAAAAGCCATCCTATTATCACCATCTCTGCGCCTGAAATAACAGAAGGTTTCAATATAATAGACATAAAGTTTAACAAAGATGGGTTACCTTTAGGCTGTATTATCGAACTCCATCGCATATCGACAGATGGCCACGTCGATGTAAGCTTCACAAACATATCTTTTGTTACACCGGCTGATAGTGTTGGTCTGATGAGTCAAAAATCCAAAGAAGTTATTTCAATTATTCCACCTGGTAATCAGCATAGATTCAATGACCTGATATCTATAATTAAAAATAAGATTGGAAGAATTACACAAAATATTTTTACCGATTGCCTAATTGAGGCACAATGGTTCGGTTTGCTTAATATCGCAAACCAGCAAGAAGCACACAAACTTTGGCATATTGAAAAGGTGATACCGTAATGAGTTCTTCACCATTTACTTTAGATAGATTCGAGCATGAAAGGATTCATTTGTATTATTTACCCAAAGATCTTTTTTCCCTTATTAATGAACCAAAGCCAATATACTTGATTGGATCCAGGGGGACTGGGAAAACAACAATTCTAAATTCACTCAACTGGAGAGAAAGACTCACGAATGATAATCTAAAGGAATCTCTCAATAATAATATATTCGATACAGGACTTATTGGTCTTTATTTAAAAATATCTAACTCACATATAAAATTAATCGATAGATGGTTAAGAAAAGAAGAAGATGAACTAAAAGAGATTGTAACTGGTTTATATATTGATCTTCTTTGGCTTGAAGAATTGTTTATAGCTCTTGCCGAATTAACAAGTGAAGGCCAATTGAAAATTATCATTGAAGATGAAATAAATTTGGTTGGTAAATTATGTGAAAAATACTTTTCCTTTTCAGATCAACTTAAACTTCAAAATCCTAATTCGTTCATATCGCTATCCTCATTTATTGCCAAACTCCATGATCGCATAGCTAAATTAGCCTTAAGTGAAATTGATCCAAAGAGAATAATTGATATTTTTCCAATGGAGTCACCTGGTTCTTTTGGTAGAAAAATTGCTAAAGAAGTATGTAACATCTGTGACTTGTCGACGAAGAAGCAAGGCATCAACTGGCATATCAAGGTCTGCTTTGATGAATCAGAAGTCTTCAGCACCCATCAAAGAACCACAATAAATTCAATGATTCGACTCACAGAATCTGAGGTTTTATTTGTCGTTTCTTATGCAACAGAGATTGATGAATTACATGATACAAGTATACCAAATCTTTCTATGAGCAGGGCTGATAGGACTATAATCGAACTGAATGACTTGCCGGACAAAGGATTTAGAGATTTTGCTGAAGGAGTTGCCTGTGTAAAAATAAATGCAAAAGTATCTGAAAAAATAGAAAAATTTGACCTAACGAAACTTCTCGGTCGCTTGAGTATAAACAAACTACTCGAAAATGAATTGAACAACTGCGAAAATAAAAAGACACAACAATATTGGCTTGATAGAGCTAAAAGCCTAAAGAATACATCATTTTATAATGAGGTAATTACAAAAAAACAAAATGAACTGCCGATATACCAAGCGTATTTAATTGAAAAAAGGAATATTTCCTTGCCGTCGCCCGATGATCCTAATTGGAAATTTAGACATCAAGAGAGTGCAGAAATAAGAAAAAGAATGGTTGCAGCGTTTTTATGTCTTTGCAGTGAACTAAATCATAAAGTCCCATATGCATATGACAAAATGGTCCTGCAGATGAGTGATAGCTGTATTAGGGACTACCTACTCCAAATGCATTGTATCTTTAAAGAAACCCAAAAAAGTTTAGATAAATTTATTAGAATTGAAAATCTTAGTACGAAAATCCAAACTGAAGCTTTACGAAAGGCTAGTTTTCAAAAAATGGACTCTATTGGTGAATCGAAAATCAAATCACCTAAAGAAGTACAAAAAATAGTTGATGGGTTGGCAAAAATAACTTCATCCTTGCAAAAAAATGCTGACTCCAAATCTTTGGCTTCAAATGAAAAGGGTAAATTCGTTCTAAACACATCAGAATCTATCTCAATAAATAGAGATCGAATTTTGGATGTGATTAATCAGGCTTATGAAGGTGGCTATCTTAAAATGCTAAAGGGGCAAGGGAAAGACTGGAAGTTCCAAATCCATACATCACTAGCACCAGCGTATGAGTTGTCTTATAGAGGGGCTCAATATGAAACTAGGATATCAATGGTGGATTTATGGGAACTTATACAATCCAATGATGAAGAAGAGCATAAAGGAGTAATCAAAAAATTATTACACAAATACAATCCTAAAGATCCAAAAGCAGAATCACCCCAACTTGAATTGTTTTAAAAGAATAAAAAGATGACACATTTTTCAAAGAATTATTTAAGAGGTTCATCTAAGAAGTTTAAAAAGATAAACAAAATTGGACCCCAAAAATATGATATTGGTATTTTCATCCCCAGTTGGGATCAGAGATGCCTTTCCATAATTGAAGCCAAAAACCTGTTTTTTAATAACGTAATAGTTGTTTTTTTAAAGAAAAAGGACCAGCTCGGTTTTAGAGATACCCATGATCAATTGATTTTGGAATATTTAAATAATCACTCTAATCGGATAAAGAAAATAGAAGGTGTTTCAACTGATACCGATAAATTGGAGAAATTAATCACAAACGAAATTTTTGAAATTTATCTAAAAGAGAAGATACCTTTAGACATTTTTTATGACTTATCGACATCTCCAAGATTTTATGCCTTATCAATATTTTCATATATTTCATTAAAAGGTTTGTTCAAAAAGGTAAATTATTTTTATGCCGAAGGTGATTATCCTAAAGATCAAGGAGATAAGGGTGGGTTTAAAAATAACTTTTCAAGAGGCTCATGGAAAACCGTTGAAATACCCTATGTTTTAGGTAAGCGTTATCCTTACAGGAAAACAATGCTGCTCGTATCTGTTGGGTTTGAGGGGGTAAAAACTCTGCAATTAGTTGATTCCGAAGAACCCGATAGCGTATCCGTCCTTTTTCCTGGACCAGGCTACCATAAGGACTATAACGAAGTTACATATGAATTTAATGAAAAGCTTTTCAAACAATATAAAATAGACAATAGTCATATTTTTAAAGTCCATGCAGGGGATGCCATCGGAGTATGGAAAAAACTGGAAAACTCAGAATTTGATAAACCTACTGAACAAAATGTTATTTATCTCTGTTGTGGATCGAAACCGCATGCATTGGGTATGTGTTTGAAAGCTATTACTTCTGGTTATCCAATAATCAAGTATCGTATCCCTGACGAACACCAATTTATTGATATCAAACCAAATGGAACATACTGGATGTATGAGGTTGAAGATTTATCGGTTCCATAACGATAAAAACCCGGTTAGTGAGAGAGAAAATTTTTTCATTGAAAATATTCCAACATGATATCAGTAAATTCTTTGTAAATGCACTCAGAGCTTAAAAAAATACCATATGAACCTTTTTTAAGGTGGGCCGGAGGGAAACGCTGGTTGGCTAAAAATCTATCGCCATATTTGAACCGGATATTAAAAGAAACTGGCGGGACATATTTTGAACCTTTTTTAGGCGCTGGGGCATTGTTTTTTAGCTTGGTTCCCCAAAAATCTTATCTGTCGGACATTAATGATGAATTGATTCAAACTTATATTTCAGTACGAGATTCATGGCATGATGTTGAATCCATAATGAAAAAATGGAAAGTGAATAGCGAAAATTATTACCAGATAAGGGCATACAAACCCAAAAAAGAGGTCAATAAAGCCGCTCGATTTATTTGGCTTAACAGAGTTTGTTATGGTGGTCTATATAGAGTTAATAAAAAGAATGAGTTTAATGTACCGTATGGAGGAGGGGCGAGGTCACCTAAAAATCTATACAAAAATAAGTTGTTAAAAAATGCAGCATCGCTTTTAAATTTATCAAATGGTGGGCGAAAAGTAACCATTAGGGTTTCTGATTTCGAAACAATTATTAATGAAAGCAAAGAGGGTGATTTAATTTACTGTGACCCAACTTATTCTAATGTTGCGCGAGGACAATTCGATAGATACGGAAGTATGATATTTGATTGGAACGATCAGGTGAGGCTTGCTAATACTTCACAAAGAGCCTATCAAAGAGGAGCTACTGTTTTAATTTCAAATGGTCATTTTCAAGACCTTATCGAGCTTTATCCAAATGCTTATAGAATAAAACTGACAAAACAAAAAGCAATTGGGAACTCACCGGGTGATCCGAACAAACATAAAGAGTTTTTATTCATTTTAGATCCATCGAAAAGACTTCCTTATTGGGAAGAATACTCAAAAATAGTTAGGAGCAAGGTAGAAATATAGGATAATAAAGTTGGCTCTATAAAGAAAAAAAGCACATTGAAAGGGATTTCATCTATTCATACCCCTAGATCAAATCTATTTCAACAACTAGCATGAAACGGGGACAATTTTTCTTTCTAAAGCTTGTGGAACCCTCCACTGGAGATTGCCACAAAATATCTTATCTTATCAAATTCTCAATGACTAAGAATTGAAGCTTTCTAATGATATGTCTGTATATACGAACCGGAAGAATCAAGATATCTATATTGATGTTCGACCAAGTCAGAAATTCAGATATCTCCTATCAACCAAAACCAGCTGCTCTCCCTTAGAACCTCCTGGACAAAGCCAAACCCAGATGCCCTGGAAACATCTTTACCGTGAAATTTGCGGTTTTCAGCTTCATCCAGATATATTTATTAGAAAGTAGTGTCAACAACTATCGCAACTGACGGAAATAGAGTAGAAATGTGAAAAAGTGGCAATTGGGAACAGTTCATTTTTCTGCTACTACTTCTTTTTAGTCAGTGACTAACAATCTCCCAGACTTTTTATAAGACATAATCTTTAATCAAATCCTGGTAACCATCAATTTCTCCACCGTCAATAAATCCACCTTTCGTGTACCACTCCAACCATTCATCAACAATTCCGAGGGCCTCTTCAGAGAGTTGAAAACCTGTTAGCTCATAACTATTGCGATGAGAGCCTATTGTTTGCTGGTGATCAAACCTTAGAATTGATTCTGAGATTTTCGAGCCAAGAGGTAATTGATCGTAGAACATTTGGGAGCAGCGGGCGTGACGGATATTTTGGACAAACTCAGAAGGAAATCCCCCTCTGCTACCATCCTGGTCGCCACCATAATAAGGCGCCACCAAAATGGTTGAAGTTCTCAGGTGCTTGGCCATCTGCTTTTCACGACCTTTGCTTAAGCCCGTGGAGAAAGGTTGACATCCTAAAACCAGACAAGGTCTCTTTTTCGCTCGGTACCCAGCCCAGCATTCATTTCTATCCAAAGAGAGTGCCGCTGTTGGTAAATCAAGAAATGGTTGCCTCTCGGAAAATTTCAATCTTCTTATTTCAACATGGGCACCACCATGTTCCCTGGGGCTTTTTCTACCAGTTGGTTCTATAACTAATGGTTCTTGTGCAGGGTAAGCAACATAAGCCCAAATCAAACAACCCCTCAGAATTTCCAGAGAATCATGAGGTTGCCACCAATCCCCGACGCACATTGATTGTATGGAGTCGTCTGGAAAAGACATCAAAATCTTTCCATTCCTCGGACAGAACTATTCCAGACAGAGTCGTCAAATTCGACTTCATGCCTTCCTCTAGGTAATGGTGCTCCCAACAGGCTATCAAGGTATTCCAGACCTTTCTGCAGCACGTCATCTTCTATCGGTGGCAATTTAGAGGAGATAAGTTTTCTTCTTGGTGGACGGCTTTTTTCTTTGAGCTTTTCTTCTCGGATTTCTCGAAGACGTTCTTTGAGTTTTTTCTGTTTCTTTTTTGAAAGCGTATCCATAGAAGATACAAATTCTTTGTTCTTTGTATCATTATGGTCTTCCACTAATACTGAAAACTTCAATGTGTCACCTGGTGCTGCTAATAGCATCGGTTTGGTGTTATATACATGATCCAATAACTTTGGAGTGTCTTTACCAAAGGTCTTAACAAGTTGTCTCATTTGGAAGGTTAAACAACTTGGTACTTGGTTTCCTCTTTTTTCGTATAGTTCTTCACAGTCATCGGCCTTGTATGAGTAACGATAATAGTCTTCTTTGCCGAAAGAGGAAGGGAGTGGTTTTGCCGTGGCATTAATTGCATTGAGTGCTTTGGGTATTTCATCATGTACTGCTGCAGCCCATGGACCAAAATTGTGAAATTTCCAATCAACTCCAGTGTAAGTTACACCATCGTGCTCTTTTGCATAAATTAAATCAGCTAGATAAGCATACTTGATAAGGTGGATAGATCCCAATTCCTGATCTATCCAGTCATCGTTTTGCATAGCACAAAGTAGTGCGTACTGAAGAATTGTATGTAGATTTTCTTTATTCATGGGCTATAAAAAGCCAGAGGTGAACAGCTTCCTTGAATTGGTTGACACTCTGTACCATTTTCTTAAACAATGATCATTATATTTTTTATCACAATTCAGTATCGACATCCACTCTCATTTCTTTTAGATCGTTATCAACGATGAGTGGGACAGATTTATTTCCAAAGGTCAACATATCTATATTTAATATTCCGCTTAAGCAACTGGGGATGCAGTCTAGAAGAATGTTGTTTTTTGGCATTTAGAAATTAGGTTTTGAGATTCCCCAAAGTACCCCCGTAGCCTGTTCGGATTTGGTCTTTTGGTACCAAAATTCTCTACTCCCCTGGTCCGTGCCGGTGGGATATTCTGTCGGTTAAGATGCTCTTTGGGTATCAACTTCAAAAAAGAGAAGACGGGCAGGAGGGAAAATGAGCGGAAGTGACCGGCCTGATTAACGTCTTAGTACTATTTATCGTTATTCCCCTGCCACAGTTTTTGATCTACACTTGAATTTCACTGGGCTATTTTGTACATAGTGAGGAAGCTAGAGGGTAGAAGCCGCAAGATCTTTAAGCTGATTGATAACTCTCTTTTTTTTCTTTGTTAAAATGTCGTTGTTAACCTTAAGCACAACGCTTTTTATTATGTCCGTTGTCGATTCTATCTTAGTAAGTCCTTTGAGAGCATCAATATCCTTTACGATCTTTCCACCCTTTATAGAGATTCTTTTAACTTTTTTTCCATTAGCTAACTCTGAACCGAGAAATCGCTCTAACTTACAGGGTGAAACAACTTTGTCGTTTGACGACATTTTATGAATATAAAACTTTAATATACCAGGTACAAAATCCACGCTTCCGGAAATTTCATAGCTTGCACAGTTTAAAATATCAATCATATGAGCTGGAACACGGGCTTCAACTGGCTTTCTCTTTTTTTCGATTGCTTTCTTGATACTTGGAGTAGATTGTGGAGGTGTAGAAACAACCTCATTACAGATGTCGCAAACTCCAGCAATAACATTTTTAACCAACCCTTCTCCATCAGAAAAGGGAATATTCCTTAGTTTAAAAGTAGTTGGCTTCGCGGCTTTGCAAGTATGACAAACAGCTTTAGATGTATCCCCAACCTTATAAATTTTCATAATCGCATATCCCTCAATCATGCACACTTATAAAAAACAAATCTGGTTCAAGATAATACCACTTGATATACCAGGACTTATTTTCATACATAACCTTCTGCAAAATGTGCACTTCAATATTATTAGCAAAATGATGGGGGCTTGTTGAATAATCTCCCCCTCTAGCTTTACTAATGATTTTAACCACCTTTTCCGCTGAAATCTTACCCGTTTGAAGCAGGTTTTTCTCGCTAATATTGCTTCTAGCTTCATGAAGATAATCGCCTGAAAGCAAGTGCTTTAAAACCTCTTTCTTTTCTTTCTTAAAACCCATAAAATCATCCCATGGCAATATAAATGTACGACACTCTACGTACATTGTCAACTGCTAATCTACAAGACCCTCCAAAGCACCTATATCAATTGCTCTCTGAATCAATGCTGTATATTCAGTTGAATACTTCTTAATTTTCTTTGGGTCAATCAGCTTTTTAACAATTAGATATGGGGTGTAATCAATGCATTATGAAATTCTCCAACCGCACCTGCTCTATTATCTATAACCCCAAGATCCTTTAATATTCTCATCCAACAAGTCCAAGTTGTCTCTGCTCTTTGTCCTGAGAACCCTGTTTCAAATGCCATCATTTTAAGATTTGCAATGGTAATAAAACTTAAATTCCGGTTGCGATAGTCACAAAAAGCGTTGACAATATGATCTCTGGCTTTGCTATTTTTTTAATTTACTGAGCTAATTAAAAAGGACCTCTGAGGCATTCTCTTTAAATACTGGGTAAGTCATGTTAAACTTTTACCTTTCCAACACGGGTTGTTTGTGGTTCTCTTGTACCTGTTGCAGATCACGACCCTTGTTTTCCTTTTCCCTTGTAGCTTTTTTGATTTTTTTTTGAGCAAGAAAATAATCTTTGGTCTTTTCCTTGCCTAACTCTCGTACCATATCTCTAAAATCTGTAGTATCTGGGCTAGGCTCTTTGCTGTAGAAAGAGGGTTTTATAAACAACCCGCCCACTGCCCCTGCAGCCTTCCTACCTTGCTCTACCCCGGCATTTACTTTTCCTTTGGCTTCCAGGTGTAAATCATCATCAGCGGCAACCACAATATCTTTATCCGGCTGAAATTCTTTTATTGCTTTGGCAACAGCTTCCATATTACCGGAGGTAAAGCAAACCACCACAGGCTCATCCATTACACCATGCAGAGCAGCACCGGTGCTATACCCTTCAACCAGCGTTATATCGCCTTTTATATCACTGATTTTATCCGCCCCAATAATATGAAAATTACCCTCCAGTTTTGATCCTTTGAAGATCTGCTTAAAGCCATTCGGCTGAAGCCTTTTGTGGCCCCATTGCCTACCGTGCACATCTTTGAACGGTACAACAATGGCACCACTGGATGTTGATTTTACATTAGGGTCTTTTATTGAAAGGTGATAATCTTCAAAATATTTTTCCTTTCCTGTGGCCGACTGAAGAGACTGAAAATATTTAACGCTTTCCTTGGCAATCTTGTCATATTCGTGCGCTCTTTCTTGCTCTCTTCTTTTTTTCTTCTCTGCTGCCTGAAGCCGTAACTCTTCCTTCTCTGTTGGTGAAAGGTCGGTACCAGCATGTTTCCATTTTTTGGTCTGGTTCGTTTTAAAGTTTTTTACATGACCGTTTGGTACACCGTCAAGGTAGCCGATGTACGACATGTCTTGATTTCCTCTCCTGCCATCAACAACGGGTATTCGGTGACCCTTGCCATCCATTATTGGCAACTCACCTCCAAGATCACCCCCCATCTCCTGGATTACAGCGGCAAAAGCTTCTTCCGGTCTTATTGTCACCTTCTGGGTTTTCCATAAGCTCAAATCGTTGCTGGTATTTACTCCCTTAAGAAAATACCAGTTCTCACCTGACCAATCAGCTCCCTTTGACTTGGCATCATCTTTCGATTCGTATGGAACATTTAAATAAACCCTTTCAAGATCAGGGTTCATTCTTCCTGCAGCCTTCATGGATGGGTATTTTCTTTGATCTGATGGGAAAATGATTGTGGTAGGTTTGTCACCCTCCATAATAACAACACCGTCATACCCATTTTCTTCAATGCCCTCTCTATTTTGAGGTTCTGCGTTGGTGAAAAGAGGATTTTTAAAAACAGCCACACCGGCATGCGGAAATGGTTTCCTGCTCTTTCTTTTAACAACTTTTATATCGCCATTCTCGGCCGTTTCATAAAACGATATAAGGACCCCTTCATTGTTTTGCGACTCTGTTCGGTCGGACCTTTCTTGCTTTACACCTGGTTCACGGGAAAACTCGTTTTTCAGCTTTTCAGCCTCACCACACGCTTTGAAAATAACAAGCGGGTCTTCTGCAATCATTTTGCTCCACCTGTCAAGGTAAGCCGAATAATCGGGAGGTTCATGCCCCAGACCATGTTCAATATTATAAAAATACGTGACTATTGCCGAAACAAGATCCTCTCGTAGTTTTTCATCTGAACCGAGTGGTGGATCTTCACCTGAAACGGTTACGCTTTTTCTCTTCACGCCTTCAGGTTTCGCCTCTCTTTCTAATGATGGTATCCCGTTAATCTGTTCACCATTAAAAACATAGACAAACCTGAGTTTTGGCCTTTCAAGTTTTACCTTTTCTGTTTTTCCGTCCCTTACAATTTTCTCAGAATATTTCCAGACCTGCAGGAGGGTACCATTGCTCCCCCCCTTGACATTCCAACCAGCTGAGGTGGCCTGGTCATATGAACACCACCTGGGGTCATTAAACTCCTGCATAGAGAGGTGTACGCTGTTGATACTTTTGTATACCTCACCTGTTATCGGATTAAACGGTAACACGGCTGACTCAGGGTGTTTCACAAGCCAGGGAGCGTTACCCCTTTCGATTCCATTCTGTATAAAGCGAGCCATTGTTTGAAACTTAGATTCGGTCATAACATCCTCCGTGATCAAGTTATTTTGTCGTCAAAGGCCGCACCTTCTGTGTCTTTATGGTCAATGGTTTTTTCCTCGAAAGCCCCACACTCTTCTGCCTCTTCTGGATCAAACTCAATCTCAACACCGTCAATATCAAAGCTTTCTATTTTTTTATCAAGTTCCTTCATATACCCTCACGTGTTAACCGCTCTAATTAGGGGAACAGCAAAAAGCTCCGACCAGGACCGGATTATATTATTCTGAATAACCTCAATGTTTGTACCCTTTGCCCACCACAAATTGCTTGCTGCTAGGAAAACATCTGGTTTGAAGTAGGCTGAATGCAACACCGGCCATACCAAAAACTGCTCATAACAGATAAAAAAAGATA
>CAZWVC010000001.1:0-54227 GCA_964637245.1 uncultured Desulfocapsaceae bacterium | reverse complement strand
TGCAGCAGCATCTCTACAGGGAACAATCTGGTATAGTCTCACAGCTTTATTTTTGATCATCCTGGCAGCAGCAACTCTATATGGGACTTGCATCTTCCTCTTAAAAGTGGAAGAGTTCACTCTAGTTATTAACAAAATGATGCGTGTTTTGAAAAAGCGTAACAGTTAGGACGATCCCTTTGCCTGTTTATCTATTTTTTCTTGCAGTTGCAATATTGAATCGCGAAGTTCATTGAGGTCACTTTTTCTGGCAACATCCATTTTGCTCATGGCTTTCTCCACATAAGAATCAACTTGTTTTTCCAGCTGTTCCTTAGATTTCTCTGCATAGCCCAGCATTTCTTGAACAAGTTTTTTACCTTCCTGTTCTGTTAAATTCCCCTGTTCCATAAGTTCCTTGGCCATTTCATCAATTTTATCAATCGAGATAGAGGCAAGTCCTACTCCAGTAAGCATAGCCTTTTTAATGAGATCAATCATCGGGTGGTCTCCTTAAATTGTAAGGGGTTCATTGGTATCGAAAAAATACTCCGCACGTTCAGTGGCCTGTTCAATTGATCGGCTTGTCTGTACAGCCGTAGCCAAGCTGTGACCAAAGGGATATGACTCAGCGAAGTAATGGGTAAACTGTTTTAGGCGACCAAGCCTTCGTTCCTGAGAAAATCTTAAAACAAGTAAATCTATGAATCGTATATAGATATCTCTTAAGAAAAGTATATCTGATTTATCTCCTATACCAAAAAGAGATTGACTAATTCTTGAGAAAATCCAAGGTCTGGCCACAGCACCTCTACCAAGCATGAGTCCGTCTGCCCCTGTGGTATCAAGACATTTCTGTGCGTCTTCAACACTAAAAATACCACCATTGGCAACTACCGGTATGGCAAGATGTTTCTTTGCAGTGGCTATACATTCCCAGCGTGGCTTCCGACAGAATTTGTCAGTATTGAATCGAGCATGAATAGTAATACAATCTCCGCCCTCCCCTTCAATTATTTTACATAATTCTAGAAATTTGCCCCTATCATCACTATCACCAAGTCTGACTTTTACTGTTAGTGGAAGTTCTGTAGCTTTTCTAAAAATTGAGATGGCATTTTTTACGGCTTGATGATCAGTTGCAAGCGCACATCCAGCCCCTCTTTTTCTAAGTTTTGGCGCTGGACAGCCGAGGTTTAAATCAATCCCTTGTGCATTAAGCTGATTAATCTTTTCAACTGCCGGAATAATGTAAGCTGAATCGTTTAGAAAAACTTGATAAAAAAGGGGTTTTTCTTCTGCTGACCGAATGAGCAATGGTGACACATTAGCATTTTCGTTTGGCAATCTCTTTGCTGAGAGCATTTCAGTGTACAAAAGGCCTATTCCACCACATTCAATAATCAAACTGCGCAGAGCAGAGTGAGACAAACCTACCATTGGTGCGAGGGCAAGAGGAGGCGATATTACGAGGTTGCGAAGTTTCAGCTCAGCTCTGTAAGCCATGGAATGTGCTTATCGATGTCGAAAAACTAAATTGTTTAGCTTAAGAAACGAGATTTACCACATTGGTAATTTGAGGTTGCTCTAGTTCAGAATAAAATTTAACGTGGACAGAATATTCTTTTACTATTTCGTGCTGAAAATTGACGCCAACGATCAAGCCAAAAGCTTTAAGAATTTCTTTTCCTTTGTACTTGATTTCTGAAATTAATTGTCTACCGAGTAACAGATGGGCATTTTCTTTTTTTGAAATGCGAATTGAAAAAGAGAGGCCACCACGGGAAATATCTAACATCTCCCCCTGAAATACTCTTCTTCCCTTGCTTCCACCATAGGGGTCGAGTAAAATATTATTAACCGTTATACTGGCTGGATACCTGGCACAATCTCGCCTATCCCTACCTGACATTTTGATGAGATCAGGAACGATATCCTTTTTCTTACAAAATTCGAATAGCTTCTCTTCAAGATCAGGTAATTGTTTTTCAATTTTTAAAAAATTTTCCCTACGCAATACCTGCATGGTCGTACGCTGCAAAGCGGTAAGGTTTACTGTCCAGACAGATGCGGAAAAAAATGGCCCAACCCCAAGAACTTCACCAGGTTTAAGGCGTTTTAAAAAAGTCTCATGTTGGCCACATAAGCAGCTTAGACGAACAGCGCCACTACTCAGGAAGTAGAGACATGCATCAATTTCACCAGAGCCTATGATCTTTTCATCTTTCTTGTAATTCTCATTTTTTAGAAGAGTTAATAAAGCGTCGTATTCATCATTATTTAGTCTTTTGTAGAGATTATCCCAAATCTCAACTTGAACACTGGTTGTTGGTGAATGCTTTTCTTCTTCAATTATTTCCGCGGCGCGAATAACATCCTGTAAGGCATCTGGATTTATCTCAAGCAACTTGTCACGAAGCATCTCAGCTGTATTGAAATCTTTAGCCCTGGCTGAGTCGATAATTCTCTTGTACATTAGAGCAGTTGCTTTTTCCAAGTTACCTGTCTGTAATAGATGGTCAATATCATCAAGGAAATCTTCAACATCGGCTGAGGTGGCTGCTTCATTATCATCAGTGGTTCCAAGAGGGTCATTGTTCGCTTCAACCCTTTCAGTTTTTACGTTGTGACGAATTTGTGGTTCGAGAATATTGATTGTTTCTTGAATAGCAATGGTAAGTCGGTTTTTATCTCTGCTTATGCCTGATAGTTCTTTAAAAAGATGTTTGAGAAGATTTGCAACTTTTGTATACGGGTAAGATCTCAGACTAATACATATTTTGTAGAGAAGCTCCTCTCGAATGGCCTCAGAAAAACTCTCACGCTTATGGATAATGTCAATTAAACCGTTGGCGATATGTTCGCTATTATATTCTCCAAACTGCATTACCAGTTTGAGTTTTATTTCGTCATCAACTACAGGTAGAGCCTGCATCAGCCGTTTCTCAAGGTTTTTACCCCCCAATTTAACAATACAAGCCACAACTTGTTGTTGGACGCGTGTATCTGGATGGATCAGATATCCTTCCACCATGGAATAATAATCAGAGTTACCAATCTCGGCTATGAGGATTATCAAATTTCTCACAGCATACCACGGTAGGTCTACCTCCATGAACTTATGAATTGGATTGACAATATCCTCACCGATACTGGATATTAACTCTATAAGCAAAAAACGCTCTTGTTTGGTTTTACTAAACACTAACCTGTTCAGCAGAAAAAGCAGCGCTTCTTCACCGAGATATCGCATACTTCTGCTTGCTAGGCTTCTTTCATCTTGGTTACCGGTATTATGAAACTGTAAGATTTTTTCGATGACATCTTTTGCGGCAATTTTTGAAAAGACAGATTTGAAAGGTTTACCGGTGCCTCCTGGTGTCTCGAAGTTTAGATTTCTTACCTTCCATAAAACTTTTACGAGATCATCAAAATTCTGCCACCTACTGCTACGAACGTATAATTCGCAACAATGTGCCAAAAATTCACACACATTAGTTGAAATAAAGGTGTTAGAATCACTTTCCTTGAGGAGAAAAATATATTTGGTGGTGAGAAACTGAATAAGCCGAAGATTGTATCCTTTGAGGGAGTGATTGCCAAGCTCATCGAGGATATTTAAGACGTTCTCCTCATTCTTCTTTTCAAGCAGTTGCTCAAATAGCTTGTTAATATAAATACCTATGTTGTCACTTTCATTTTCTGTAAAATGATCATAGAGGTAAGATGCGAATCTTTGTCTAAATTCTTGGTTATGAAGTATTTCGAGCCTGGAATTTTCAAGCTCCAATAATCCCCTTTCAAACCTGATATTTGCCCTTTTCTCCTCAGCTTCTCGTAACTGGCGGAGAGTACGATCTTTCGGATCTTCAGTATGTTCAGTGTTTCTCGTCATTAAGAACGTGAGCAGTAGATTTGAATTGAAGTGTTTCTAATTACCGTGCCTCATATACTATTGAATCACTAATAATTAAATATATATCCGATAGCTTAAAAATGACAATTTTATATTTTCTAAGTGGTTACGGATATAATTTCTGTTTTCCTCTTCGTCGTTTATATTTCGACGATAATCAATAGTCTAATATCTCCAAACAGGATCGAGAAAAGAGCTAAGCATTGCAGTAGTGCAATCAATTCTTGTACTCTCTAATTTACGGGCTCACCAAAAGGATTTAAACCCTTTGCCGCAGCCAAGTCATGGGTTACATAGAGTTCCACATGGGTATTGCTGAGAAAACCTCCGATACCTTCAGAGAGAGTAACCATACACGTTTTGTTTGGTTTAATAAAAGCCAGCATGGTGCTATCGTAAGCGGCTTCGCCTACTAATTTCCAGCGATTTTGTTTCATAGAAGAGATGATAAAATCTTTTAAAGAATTGACTTCAACCCTTCCACTATAGTGATAGATACCTCCATTAAATGAATCTGTCTTTATAGCCATACTTTTGGAACTGTCCCATTCGAGTTCAGCTGGTAATACAATATCAGAGTGACTGGTTACATTATTTGAGATAGGTGGAATCCCCATATCTGAAGAGGATTTTGAATTATTACTACAACCATTAAGGGTTAATAAAACAACAAAAACAAACAGAATGTTGATTACTATGGAATTTCCTCTTTGAATCATGGTTTACCTCCAGTTTGCATAGCTTTCTTTGATTATCCGTAACTTTGACCTAGTAAGTCAAATTAATACTGGCCGGATAGCAATTTGATTGAGAAACATAATATCCGAAGTACATCGATAGCTCACTCATTTTTTTACTAAAGTTGAAGATATTACTACCTGAATTTATTATTATTAAAATTTTTTTACCTGCTAAGGATAGCTAGCTGCAGTTTTATCTAGTAAAGAGAAATATGCAGGTTTTAATTCTTCTTAATTAAAAGCAAGGTTTTTGGATATGTACAATGCCAGTTCGAGAAACACTGTTCATCATTTAAACATTAAGATTTAAAATACAACCAACTATCAAGGCGTGAGATTTACTTAATGTTCATAGCTAAAACACTTATAATAATCAACATTTTAATCTAATTTATGACAAAAAAAAATATCGTGATTGATTCACTCCCAATTCGTTTGGGACAATTTTTAAAATATGCCAATATGGTTCAAGACGGTAATGAAGCCAAGTTTCTAATTCTAGATGGTCAGGTCAAAGTGAACGGAGAAGTGGAAACCCGTAGAGGAAGGAAGCTGCATGTCAATGATATTGTCCAGGTAGAAGAAGGAGATACGTTATTGATCGTTAAATAAAACTATCTGATTACCCTATTCTTTAGCATACATAATTTAGTGGCAATCAGATGAAACTATTCAAAAATCTAACTTAAAAATTCATTGTTTTGTGATGAAACTACTAGATGGTACAGCTATTAAAACGTCTGTTGGCACATCGGTGCAAATGTAATTTCTTAGGTGTTTACAGGAATTACGAGTATAATGCAGTTTACGTAAAAGAAAAAATTCAAAACATGTTTTAAAAAATATTTCCATGATAAGATTTAATCTACCTATCCGTCTAACTCTAGGAATTATTCTCCTCTCATTTACTCTGTTGGTTTGCTTAACAAGAGCAGAGCAGCCTGCAGAGCAATCACTCAATCTATTCTTCTCGGGCAACGTTTTTGGAGAGCTTGAAAGCTGTGGCTGAAAAGCCAACAAATTAGGCGGACTGTCTAAGAAACAAAGAAAAATAGAAGAAATTGCTGAGCATACAGGGGTTCCTCAACTTCTGGTTGACTCAGGCAATGTGTTATTCAAGACCACGAAATTAAATAAATCTGATGACCTTTTGTCAATTAAGGCTAAAGGAATAATTAAGATTTATGAGGAAATGACATTTGATGCCATCAACGTCGGACCCAATGATTTGGCAGGTGGCATTGCTTTCCTTGAGAAAAACGCAACTCCACAATGGATTAGTGCAAGTTTTTTCAATAAGGCTGGGTTACCCGTATTTAGGCAATTCATCGTTAAAGATTTTAACCAGCTAAAGATTGCAATAATTGGTTTAACTCCAGAACCCCATAAGATGGAGGATGGATATATTTATAAAAACTGGCAAGAAATCATACCTGAAATCATGCCAAAGTTGCCCCCAACAACTAATTTTATAGTACTGCTGAGTGCCCTATCACTTGAGGAGAACGTCCAAATAGCGGAAAAATATCCCCTGGTTCGAATCATTGTGACGGCTCATAACAACCAGGGGAACATTCACCCGCAATTGACAAATAATGCCCTTCTTATACAGACCGCTAATAAAGGGAGATATCTGGGCCATCTTTCTTTGAACAACCTTAATTATCCGAAATGGCAAAACCATCAAAAGTTAAGTATTCATAGTATTCAACAACAGCTCCAACCTGTTAATTATAGACTCAACCGTTTGAGAGTCATACAAGCCAAAACCGATGCTCAAGATAAGCTTTATAAACAACTTTCGACCCAGAAAGAAAAGCTGCAAAAAAAACTCACTGAACTAAATACCCAGAAAGAAAATGATTCAGTTAACGAAAAAAGCAAATATTCAGCACAATTCATCCCTCTTGGCCAATTAGTTAAAGAGGATCAAAATGTTCATACACTTGTGGAGAAAATTAAAAATGAGATTTTCACCTACAACAAGGAGAAGAGAAAAAATTCTGAACTTAAACAGTTGCGTGAACGTTTCAATAAAAACCTTATAGGCTATTCCAATTGTGGCTCATGTCATGAACAACAAAGAAATTTTTGGCTAACTACATCGCATGCAACATCTTTGACTACTCTTAAAAATAAAGGTGAGGCAGCAAACACGGAATGCCTTGTCTGCCATGTTACTCAGGAACCAAGACAATTCCAGAAAGCTTCTGAAAACAGTATTGTTCTACTCAACCTACCAGAACAGCTTCAGGTAGTTGGCTGTGAGTCGTGTCATGGGGCAGGAAGGCTACATATGGAAAACCCATCAGAGGTAACTTTGGATAAAAAGATCTCTTCGAATGTTTGTCTTAATTGCCACACTGAAGAGCGTGATGATAATTTTGACTTTTTGCGTAAGAGAGAAATAGTGGCTTGCCCTGCTAACTAGCTAGTCATCAAAGAAGCTGAGTCGATTGCTCGCCCCAGCTTCTTTGATAAAAAAATTGCTTTACTTAGCAACCAAAGGCGTTTTGCAAATTTGGAACAGTCTGCTTTTTGCGGCTCATCATACCATCTACCCACATTGAAGTGCCGTCAAGCTTTCCATCAAATGCTCCTTCAATCAAAGCAGCATCATCGGAAACCACAACAAGGTCAGTTCCTTCTTTAACAACATCGGTGAGCATCAGAAGAACTGAATGGCGACCATCTGCTTTAACCTCTTTCATCGCTGCAAGCAGATCATCACGAATATCAGCCACCTGGTCAAGTGTGGCAAGCTCAAGCTGACCAACACCAACTTTATTGCCTTTCATGTCAAAATCTTTATAGTCACGGAACAAAAGATCTTTTGCAGGAACACCATCTACGGAAGACTTCGCCTTAAGCATTGCCATGAAAAGCTCTTCTGTGTCAGTTACGCCTGCAATTTCTTTTAGCTCTGCAACGGCAACCTTGTCATCTTCAGTACATGTTGGGGACTTAAAATTAACGGTATCACTTAAAATTGCAGCAAGCATTCCACCCGCTACTTCTTTAGGGATCGCTAAATTTGCATCTTTGAACATCTTGGTGAGTACTGTTCCGGTACAGCCCACTGGCTCATTGCGAAAAAGTATTGGATTGTTAGTGGTAACATCACCAATTTTATGGTGATCTACAATTGTTACTACTTCTGCGTCGCCAATATTGGCAGGAGCTTGGGCTACATCACTAAAATCTACCAGAGCAACTTTCTTCCCTGCAGCATCAGTAATTTCTTCAGGTGCAGCCAAACCGAATCTATCTAACACCATCTTTGATTCAGGATTCAGACTAGCTGCATCACTTTGCATACATGCTTTGGCATCCTGCCCTTGAGCTTTGAGAAAAGTTGCTAGGCCTATTGCTGCAGTAACGGAATCGGTATCAGGATTTGAATGTCCCACAACGCAAATTGTCATAATTTTTCCTCCGGATTTTATTATTCTCTTTTAGAGATAGTCGATTACCCACTTAAGGAGTAAACAATATAAAACAAATTTTGACAGGTTAAATTAGTGCCTCTGTTCTGTTGAGTCAAGCATAAAAAGTAGCTCAACCTTTTTTCACAATTTTATGCAAGACATTCAGCTCATCGTATGTTTTTTGCTCTTTAACTTCCTCAAAAAATACATTTATCTTTGGTGACATTATCATCTGAGTGAAGTATATCTTTTTCTGTAAAGGGATCATCTGCAGTAGTTTAATTTTCAATTAAGTCATACCATGAAAGTTAAAAAAACTGATACGCCACGAAAGAAAAAAGTACGTCATAAAAACACCTCTATATCTAAAATTATAGTACTTAGTGTCATCATAGTGCTGGCATTTGGATTTTTCTTTTGGCATCAAGGTACTTTTAAAGAGATCTCAACCGACGAATCACCATCGGAAAAAGCATTCGAACAAGTGGTTTCAATTCCTGAGAAAACGCCAAGAATCGCTGGCTCTGATGAACTTGTATCTGTGCCGGATCCTTTATCTAAAGGCACTGAGTCTATACAAAAATTATCGCCAGAATCCACCACTTTTGATCTTGCGTCGGCTCAGGATGAGTCTCTTCAATCGCAGGATAGTATTGATCTTCAGGAAAACCAAAAGGTAGCTTCTGGCGAAGCAACGCTATTTGATGAAATATGCAGCGACTCCGCAGAAATAATAAAGAACTTTTATGAACATTTAGACACCCAAGAATATATGCAAGTTTTCGGGTTGAAGACGTCAAGTGAGATACATTTTACTAAACTTATTCAGAAATTAATCGATAACCCACCAATCGTTAGTGGTGAAATGAATGACCTCTATGCAATACTTCAGAATACGGCTCATTTTTTTAGACTTATTGGTAAAGAGAATATCCTTGTTATCAAAGGTATATTAGATCAAGAGAAAGATAAATTTGAAAATGTGCTTTCACATTTTTATTCACTATTGCACACACCTGCCTGCCCACAAGAGAGTTTTGCTCTTCGGGTGCAGGCAGAATCACTTTATGACTACGCAGGATTCTTCCTTAGTACTATGGGTGGGAGACTGTATATGTTCAGACGTGACTCTATGTCAAGAATGGTGGTTAGTTACTATGCTATTCTATTGGTTGACAAAGCGAATAAAAATGCCAGTAATCGACATGGCATAGAGATAAAAACTGCGATTGATCAACTCATCACGGAAATGGAGTCAACTTCAAATACACTCCAACTTCAAGATACTTACCTCGATAAGCTATATACTCTTAAAGAAGAATATCAATAGATTTATTGTAACGAGTAAAAATATATATCACTTGGTATTGAACAAAACACAATGTACTTCCAACACCTATTTGCATTTGGAGAGGAAGTAAGGTAATATTTTACTTGGGGGTGTTAAATAACAGCAGTTCATTTTATATAAGGGCTATGGAAAATAATACAATTCATTCGACACCCCAATTCCAGCTTTATTCTGCTGAAAACATACTTAGCAAAAATCAAGCAAATACTGCAACTACGCAAGTAGTTGAACAAGACACATCATTTCCTGGTGATAAGATTTCACTATCGAAAAAGGCCAGAGTCACTTCGTCTAGCAGCCAGAAGGATTCATCAACTATCCAAGAACAACAACCCGGTTCGCAGGTAAATAATAGTGAAGAGGGCATATCTGTTGAAAAATTACAGCATATTCAGAAACTGCAAAAAAGGGATGCAGAAGTAAGGGCGCATGAGCAGGCACATCAGGCAGTCGCAGGCCATCATGTCGCTGGAGGCCCAAGTTATACATATGAAGTAGGTCCAAATGGAAAAAGATATGCTGTTGGTGGAGAAGTACCCATTGATATGAGCAAGGAAGCAACCCCAGAGGAAACCATTCAAAAAATGCAAATTGTTGCACGTGCAGCTTTGGCACCGGCAAACCCTTCAGCCGCTGACCGAAGAATTGCTGCTCGAGCTGCAATGTTTACAAATCAGGCAACAAGAGAACTACAGGAAGAACAAGCTAAGACCGCAACTCAAAGCAGTGAATCTGAGAAGGCTGAATCAAATTCTCCTGACATATCTCCACAGAAAGAAGATAACATGTCAGACCTTACAGCTTCTCAAACACCTGTCATCCAAAACTCCAGACGTATGATATTAAGTGCCTATACGGCTAATATCGTATAGCGCATACAGAATTTAAAATTAGTCAAACGACTTGCTGTAGACATGAACTCCAAAACAGTTAACCGAAACCTTTTTTCTTTTATAGCCAAATCTCCAACCCCATTTCACGCTGCAGATACAATCCGCTCAACTCTTGTCAAAGCGGGTTTTACAGAGTTGAGCGAGAGAAAAAAGTGGAAGGTTAAGCAAGCTCAACCCAGTTTTGTGATCAGGGATGATGGTACCATAATTGCCTTTAATAAAGGTAAAAAAAATGAAGATGAATATAGAATCCTTGGTTCCCATACAGACAGCCCTTGTTTGCAAATTAAGCCAAGTGCTGATATATTCGAAAATTCATATCACAAAATTGGAGTAGAGGTCTATGGTGGCGCTCTTCTCAACCCTTGGTTTGATCGAGAACTTTCAATTGCCGGTAGGGTAATATATCGGTCAGAAGACAATAGAATTCACAAACAGTTCATAGATCTCGCTCAACCCATTGCTGTTATCCCGAGTGTAGCTATTCATCTAGATAGAAATGCAAATAAAGATAAGACAATCAACCAACAAAAAGATGTTGTTCCGCTAATTGGTCTAAACAACTCGAAAAAACTAGATTTCAAGCAATTTCTCAAAAAACACCTTGAAAAGCAAGTAGGTAACTCTTTGTCTGAATTACTGAGCTATGATCTTTTTCTTTATGATTATCACACTCCATGCCACGTTGGTATCAATGGTGAGTTAATTTTAAGCAGTAGATTGGATAATCTTTTGAGCTGCTATATAATCTTAACTGCGATAACCAAGGCGGATAATAACAATAGTTTTATGTTGGTATGCAACAATCATGAAGAGGTTGGCTCTACAACATCTGCTGGTGCCCAAGGCAATCTTCTTGAGGCTATCTTTGAGCGACTTTATCCAGAGAATAACAAAAGACAGCAAATATTGGCCAATTCATTCTTCATATCAGTTGATAATGCTCATGCAACCCACCCAAACCATCCAGAAAAACATGATTCAGGTCATAGTATTTCCCTAAACGAAGGCCCAGTGATTAAGATAAATGCTAACAAAAGGTATACATCCAATAGCCAGTCTAATGCTATTTTCAAATTCCTGTGTAATGAAGTAAAGGTTCCTTATCAGGAATTTGTCATGAGAAACGATATGCCTTGCGGGTCCACTATTGGACCTATGACATCTGCCAAATTAGGACTTCAGGCAATTGATATTGGCGCACCAAGTTTGGCAATGCATTCAATTCGAGAATTAACAGGTAGCCTCGATCCATACCTGTTGCTTAAAGCTATCCAACACTTTATTACCAGAGATTGTATTCCTGCAGTTTGCTAAGATGAGAAGATTCATTGGTGAAATAATCCTATTGTTAACAATAGGAACACTTTTACTTCCTGGGGTGGGACACGCTGAGCTTTCTTCATATGTGAGAAAGTACAATGATGTAAAGATATCGCGAGAGCAATTACATCGGGTTGAAAAATACAGCCATCTTATCCATTATTTCAGTAGTTTTTCCTACTTCAGACCACGGTATAAAGTTAGTCCGGATTTTATTAAGGCACTTATACTAGCTGAATCAGATGCTAATAAATATGCTGTTTCTACCAAAAAAGCCATGGGTCTTGGCCAGATAATTCATTCTACAGGAAAAGAAGCAGCTAAGGATTTATATCTTTCAGGAAGAAAATTTAGATACCTCAATAATCGCAAACTTCAAAATTTATCGGCAGAGGATCTTTTTGACCCTGCTATAAATATTCTTCTTACCTGTTATCTAATCTCTAAATATAATTATCGTTTCGACGGTAAGCTTGATTTGGTTGTCTCGGCCTGGAATGCCGGTGAAAATGTCGATTCCCTAAAGATTGGCATGCCTGCTCCTTACAGCGAGACGTACAACTTGATCGGTAAAGTTAATGGGTTTTATTTATATCTACTTAAACTCCAACAAAATAAATCATAAAACAAATCAAACAAGCAAACCTTCGTGGTTTAAGTACTTTTTATATTAGCTCTTTTTTTGTATCTCCTGATTCTCTCATCGCCTTCACGCCCATAAAGATTGTCTTTCTTCACTTTTGCTATCATAGCTCTCTACTGAGCAGCTGGTTTTTCAAACACAGTGAAATAAGCATTTCATTTTTGCCAGTTACTGCTCACACTTAACAGCTTGGTATGGAGAAATAATAGTTGAGTCTATTTTAAATACTAGCCGTTGGGTTTAACTATAGTCGTTTTAATCTTGATGTTGTAAGAAAATAAATGCATAAATAGATCAGCTTTTATATTTGAACCATCCATGAAATAGATAAGGTGGGGAGTGCTATATGGAGCTGTGGTTATACAAAAATCTGAAAGAACTGAGAGGGAGTTTGCCTGTAGAGCTATTTTTATTTGAAGTTCATTAAATTAATACCGAATAAAACAGAATCCCCCTGAACATATCCGCTAATTATTTTAAAGTTGGAATAAATCTAACCGGAGAATGCAGTATGCCAAATGAAGACAATAAAATCATCTATTCGATGATAAAAGTAAGTAAAATTTATGATAATAAACCTGTAATTAAAGATATTTCCCTATCATACTTTTATGGCGCCAAAATTGGTGTATTAGGGCTAAATGGCTCAGGTAAAAGCACTCTACTTCGAATTCTTGCTGGCGTTGATACAGAGTTTAACGGTAAAACTGTTTTGTCGCCCGGTTTAACTGTTGAACTCCTTGAGCAGGAACCCGAGCTAGATCCCAGCAAGAGTGTTAAAGATATCGTTGAAGAAGGTGTTGCAGAAACAGTAGGTCTTCTGAATGAATTTAATCAGATCAACGATAAATTTGCAGAACCAATGTCCGATGATGAAATGCAGCAACTCATCGAGCGTCAAGCAGAGGTTCAGGAAAAACTTGACAATCTTTCAGCATGGGACATCGACAGCAAGCTCTCTATGGCAATGGATGCCCTGCGCTGCCCTCCTTCGGAAATGAAATGTAGGAATTTATCTGGGGGTGAAAAACGCAGAGTTGCGCTATGTCGAATCCTTTTGAAAAAGCCAGATATTTTACTCCTTGATGAACCTACCAACCACCTTGATGCTGAATCTGTTGCCTGGTTAGAACATCATCTTCAAGCATATGAAGGAACAGTAATCGCTGTTACCCACGATAGATATTTTCTCGATAATGTTGCCGGCTGGATTCTTGAACTCGATAGAGGTGTGGGAATACCCTGGAAAGGTAATTATTCTTCTTGGTTAGAACAAAAGGAGAAACGCCTTGCTCAGCAAGAGAAAAAAGAAACCCAAAGACGAAGAACACTCCAACGAGAAATTGAATGGATCCGTATGTCTCCTAAAGGAAAAAGGAGTAAATCTAAGGCGAGGATAAGCTCCTATGACAAGTTGATATCTCAGGAGGTAGAAAAGGTTGCTGGAGATCTCGAAATATTCATTCCACCTGGTCCAAGGTTAGGTAAAGTTGTTATAGAGGCTACAAATCTTAAGAAGGCTTTTGACGACAGATTATTGATTGATGACATGAATTTTACCCTTCCAGCTGGTGCTATTGTTGGAGTGATAGGACCAAATGGCGCAGGCAAATCGACATTATTTAAAATGATCACTGGGCAAGATAGTCCAGATGGTGGGATTATCAGATTGGGTGATTCAGTCAAACTTTCCTATGTGGACCAGGAAAGAGATAATCTTGACCCAGAACAAACTATCTGGCAATCAATATCTGATAATCAGGATACGATCTGGCTTGGTACCAAAGAAGTAAACAGCAGAGCATATGTGGGGAAATTTAACTTTTCCGGGTCTGATCAGCAAAAGAAAGTCGGACTCCTCTCGGGTGGACAACGAAATCGAGTGCATCTTGCGAAAATGTTGAAGGAAGGTGGAAATGTGCTTCTCCTTGACGAACCGACCAACGATTTAGATGTAAATACTCTTAGAGCTCTGGAAGAAGCAATGGAAAACTTTGCTGGTTGCGCTGTTATTATCAGCCATGATAGATGGTTCTTGGATCGTATTGCTACGCATATTTTAGCTTTTGAAGGTAATTCTCAAGTTGTTTGGTTCGAAGGCAATTACTCTGATTATGAGAAGGACAAAAAAGCCCGTTTGGGCGCAGATGCTGATATACCTAAACGCATTAAATATCGCCAGCTGACACGGTAGGTAGCTATTCGCTGTAAACGATTGGGTTAAGGATTTCTCATTAGGATTTAAAGTTCTTGCAGTAACTGGAGCAGATCATCTAGTTCAGCAATTCGACTCTCTGTTACCGTTAGGGAACCGTTTCTGCTATCCGTTTCCATATCAAGCGCTACATCGCGTATCGCTTCAATTCCAAGACTTGCTGCGGCCCCTTTGATAGAGTGGGCTGCAGCACAAATCATTTCTGAATCCGCAGATTTGAGACCATCTTGAATTGCAGCATAGTCCCCAACACAGGAGTCTTTGAAAATATCTATAAGCTCTTTGAGCAACTCAGCGTCATCAGCAGCTTGTTCAAGTGCGAAAGCCTTATTCCAATTCAATTTATTCATGTATGTACCCGTTTGAGAATATTATGCAAATTGAATTTTAATTACAATTCAATATTTCGTTCGTTTCGAGGTGTTATATTGAAGAATATAGGAAAACCAACTGTTTTTCAAAAAAATAATACTTAAACAACCAGCTTGTGAGCAAAGAAAAAACTATCTATGGGATTCTTGAGACTTTTTTAAAATAGCATCGAAAGGTATTTCTCCTTTACGAAGCAACCGTAATTTTTCACTCTCAAGTCGCACAATTGTCGAACATGTAGTCGCCTTAGATGGGCTCCCTTTGCAAATGAAATTTATTTTATTGCCAAAATAGCGAAACACTTCATGCACATTCTTCGCTGGAATCTTGCCTGAAATGTTAGCGCTAGTAGCAGTAAGCGGTCCATTGAGGTAATCACAAAGTAAACTTGCAGTGGGGTGAGAGGATACTCTTACACCGATGGTGCCTGTTCCACCAGTGAGCAATGGATTTATCTCCTTTTTAGCCGGGAAAATTAGAGTCAGTGGTCCGGGCCAATAAGCTGAAATCAATGGAGCATACTGATATGGGATAGCATCAGTGAGTTGGCTGAGCATCTTTGTATTTGAAACTATTAAGGATATAGGCTTGTCACGACGTCTGCCCTTGAGAGCATAAAGCTTCTCGACAGCTGCGTCATTAAAGGGGTCAACACCTATACCATAATAGGTTTCGGTAGGGAAGGAAATCACTCCGCCCTTTAAAATACAGGTAACCGCCTGCTTGAATTCTGCTTCAGACAGGCGGTTGGTCATATTACTGTTTTTCAATTTCTTTAGCCTTTTCTTCGACCTCTTTTTCCATTGAGGCTCTGTACTTCAGAAGTTTTTCAGCAAGTTTAGAGTCTGATAAAGCCAAAATTCGGGTGGCTAATACTGCTGCATTTTTAGCACCTGACTTGCCAATCCCCATGGTTGCAACGGGTATACCTGGTGGCATTTGCACTGTGGCGAGAAGCGCGTCTAGGCCATTGAGAGAAGATGCATCTAAAGGAACACCGATTACTGGTAAATCAGTGTGGGCAGATAGGACTCCGGCTAAATGAGCAGCCATACCGGCTCCAGCAATAATAACTTTTAGGCCCCTTTTTTGAGCTGTTTCAGCCCATTTGGTAGCGCGTGCTGGTGTTCGATGGGCAGATGCAACTGTTATTTCATAGGGAATTGCCATTCCCTTTAGGAAAGTTGCAGCAGCTTTCATTGCGGGAAGGTCACTATCACTTCCCATAACAATTCCGACCAAAGGAACATTCTTTTGGCTTTCCTTACGTCTCAGTGCTTTTGCTCCAATATCACTTCTATAATATGAACCTGTCCATGAAATCTGGGCTACAGACTTGTACGCCCTCGAAATAGCTGTCTCTAGATCTTTGCCAACTGCCGTAACCCCTAGAACCCGTCCTCCGCTGCTCACAGTTCTGCGATTTTTGATTGCTGTACCAGCATGAAAAACCTCAACACCTTGGACTTTTGATGCACCACTCAAACCTCTAATTTGTTTTCCCGTCTCGTAACTTCCTGGATAACCACCGGACGAAATTACAACACACACGGTTGGTCGAGGATCAATCTTCATTTCTACTTTATCGAGATTTCCATCGATGCATGCTTCCAGGATTTCAATCAAATCACTCTTTAAGCGCATCAGTAAAGGCTGTGCCTCAGGATCACCAAATCGGCAATTAAATTCAAGAACATTAATTTGATTTTCCTCAATCATTAATCCAGCATAAAGCATACCTTTGTATGGTCGTCCTTCTTTGGCGAGCCCTTTTACCGTTGGCAACATTATTTCCTTCATGACATAATCTGCAATTTCTGGGGTCACTACAGGAGCAGGAGAATAGGCACCCATGCCTCCAGTGTTAGGACCCTTATCTCCTTCGTAAATTGCTTTGTGATCTTGGGACGTAGGCAGTGGCAATATTGTTTTTCCATCAGTAAAGGCAATGAATGAGGCCTCTTCGCCAACAAGACATGCTTCAACCACAACCCTATCACCGGCATCACCGAACGCCTTTTGGGTCATAATGAGATCAACTGCATTTTTAGCCTCTTCAACAGTGGCAGCAACTATAACACCCTTACCTGCAGCGAGTCCATCAGCTTTAACAACTATTGGGGCACCCTTCTTCTCGATATATTTTTTTGCTTTTTTCTTATCTTTAAAAACCTTAAAGTCAGCTGAGGGGATTTTGTATTTTTTCAGGAATTCTTTAGTGAAGACTTTACTACCTTCAAGAATAGCACTTTTCTGGTTTGGACCAAAAATTCGAAAATTGTTTTTCTCAAAAGCATCAACGATACCTGCGACAAGTGATGATTCAGGCCCAACAACCGCTAGATCTATCTGTTTGATTTTCGCAAATTCTACCAATCCATCTACATCGGTAGCTGATATATCAACGCATTCTGCTAGTTTCTTAATTCCGGCGTTGCCAGGTGCACAGTAGATTTTTTCTACTTTCTGGCTCTGGTTGATTTTCCAGACGAGAGAGTGTTCACGACCTCCTGAACCAATTACAAGTACTTTCATCGAGCTACTCCATTGTGAAGTTAATCTTATTCCTGCTGTTTACTACAGCGGATGACTGTAAAACGCAGGCCCTCCCGAGAACTATGAGAAATATCAATATGTGGTTTACGTGGAATCACTTCACACTATAGTAGGTCGGCTTAGATCTATCAAATAGAATTTATTCTTCGATCTGATATTGACAAAAAATATGCAAAGGTTTAAATAAATGAATGGCCATTCAGTTTTTTGATGCTCAATTCTTACTCATCTTACAACTCCATCTCTCGGCTAATGAAAGCTGTCAATAAGCATGCAAAAATTATAACAGCAGCAACCAAAGTCTTTGCTAAGAAGGGATTTTTTAATGCTAGAATTTCCGATATAGCAAAAGAAGCCAAGGTTGCAGATGGAACAATATATCTATATTTCAACAACAAGATAGATATATTGCTTTCGGTATTTGAAGAGGAAATTGGGGCGATTATCGTTCAAACGAGAAAATTGCTGGATGAAGAACCAGACCCACGTAAAAAACTTGAGATTTTTGTTATCAGACACCTCACTACAATGAAGAAAAATAAAAATCTCGCAGAAGTTATCCAGATCGAGCTTCGCCAAACCACCAAACTCATCAAAGAGTATCGGAACAACAAATTCAGCGAATACATTGATATCATTGCTGAGATTATTGTGCTTGGCCAACAGCAGAACATCTTTCGCAAAGACATTATTCCTGGCATTACCAAGCGAGCAATTTTTGGTGCCCTGGATGAAATATCAAGGGTATGGAACATCTCCCTGGAAACAAACTACTCTATCGAAGATGCAGGAATGCAGACCATTAGAATATTTATCTCCGGTATGCTGGATATGAGACAAAAAGACTAACAGTTCTTTTAAAATTAGTTTATTGCTTTGTCTCAACTTAAGAAAAATTCGATTGCGATATCAAAATAACCTCAAATTCACGTGTTCCACCAGGAGTCTTGGCAATAACCTCATCACCGATTTCTTTACCCAGTATTGATCTACCTAATGGTGAAAGCACAGATATCGAGCCTTTTTTTACGTCTGCCTCCTCAGGACCGAGAAGTTGATAGGCCACTTCTTCGTCAGTATCCATATCCAAAAGACGAACTACCGTACCAAACACTGCCTTTTCGCATGAAACTTGAGAGCAATCGATTATTTCAGCTCTTGAGAGCTTGTCTTTGAGCTCTATAATTCGTCCCTCAATGTGTGCCTGTCTCTCTTTAGCAGCATGATATTCGGCGTTTTCTTTTAAGTCACCATGTGCACGGGCTACTTCTATAGCTTTTACAACCGCTGCTCGCTCTACCCTTTCGAGATTTTCAAGTTCCGCCCTTAATTTACCATTGCCCATTTTAGACATCGGTATTCTTTCTACCATTACCAAATCTCCTAGAAAAAAAACACCTGCAGACCTCAACATCTGAGGTTGCAGGAGAGTGTTATCAATTTACCAGCGATAGATCAATGAAAAAACTGCAAAGGTTTCTTCATAAGCATCACCATTTGTATGACTGACATTACCTTTTAATAGGAAATGTCGGTCCATTTCAAGAAAAATATTCACGTCAAAGCCATGAAGCTCATTATAATCTTCTTCATAGCCGTAGGAATAATCAAAAGAAAAATAGCTCAGCGGTGCTTCAGGCTCCACGCTCACTTCGAAAATATATTTGTAATGGGCCGTAAAAAGATGTTGCCAGTAATGATTGGGACTCCAATACACCCGATCGTCTTGAAGAAACTCATTTCTGAAGTTATCATCACCTCGACCTAGATTCTCACTATTGTTCCGTATATTTTCATAACTATATTTAAGCTTAAATTGATTCAATTCACCAAATAAATGATACATGCTCCAGAGTTTATATCTGTTCTGCTCGTTATCATCTGAATACATTCTAAATCGATAATCTCCGCCAATGAATAATCGGGGAATCACATCAAACTTAAATCCAGCTTCAAGATCACGATAGACGATTGACTCTGTCACCGAACGAATCGTATCTTCTACCAAGTCTTGTTCAAACCTGCCATAAGCCTCAACAGAATCACTTAGCCTAGTGATAATTTCGAATTTATATAGTACTTCGGTGGTTCCAGAATCTGTAGGGTTATCTGTGCCTATTCCAACATTTAAATCTAAACTGTCTTCGAAATAGGTTGAGTAGGTAAACTCTAATCTATTGCTATCAGTTTTTGCTTCCCGATCAAATGAAGAATAAGCATTGCGAAACAAACCTACCTTGATCTCTTGGTCAAATGTGGGCATAAGCCATCCTTCAAATCCCCACGATCTCTTTTTCATATTTATATAACCGTCTCTACCCTTTCTCCTGCTGTTGATGAAAGTACCAGAAATTCTTGGTTGTCGTTTGAGTACACTTGCATCAATATATTCATCCAACCCTGGATATAGCGGGCTTTTCTTCTTTAAGATCTCGTAGAGTTCAGCTTCCTTACCATAATAACCAAGCTTGTTATAAATATAGGCCAGATCAAAAAGAGTCTCTTCTGATTTCTCTTCCTTGATGAGGGCTAAATATTCCTTTTCAGCCCGGTAATAATCTCGTTCCTCAATGGCCTGTCGAGCAGATAACTCCTTGCGTATGAGCCTCTGCCAACGATATTTTCCATATAGACCTGCTGCAATATCATCAACGGGTTGTCCAATATTTTGAGTAAAAAACTGCGGATCCATCACCGCAGTGATTGGATCTGGTTGTCCTGGATTCGTAAAGGTTATTACATTGAGTAGTGATTTTTTAAGAGGAGGCAAGTTGAAGTTAACATTTTGCACTTCCATTTTTTCTAGAAATATGGTGTCAACAGGTACCGCCAGCAATCTATCATAAACTTCGATAGCTTCTTCTCTTCTATTTTCAGCCCACAGAGCTCTGGCGAGTAGCAGTTGTCGCCAAAAAAAGACATCGCCACTACTTTCCTGCTGTTTGTCAGGTTCATTCACATAGGCAACATCTTCAGGAGGAACTTTTTTAACGATTTCTGCGAAGTTACCACTTTTAAATTCAAGCTCTAATTTTCTTCTCTCCAGGAATTCCTTGTCTGCATACAATGGGTTAAGCGAAGCAATAAGCTCAAGAGCCTCTTCATATTGAGCTAGTGATGAAAGTATGTCAACTTTAACCAATTTTGCTCTTATTGAATCCGGTAATTCATCTAATACCTTATCGATAGTGACCAGTGCCTTTTCATTATTGCCATATATATCGTATTGTTTTGCCCGATCTATCTCTTGAGTTAGAGAGGGATGCTGCATATGGGTTTTGAGTGACGCAGTCTTTTTATTCTGCGTTTTGATTATATCCTCAATAACATATAATTCATCGTCACCTGTATTAGCAGTTCTTAGTGTTGCGAGTTTTTTCAAACCACGGTCATATTCCTGTTGATTATAATAAATTTTAGCCAGATACTGATCTGATTGCTTTTTGAAAGCACTATGTTCTTCAGTAGAGCTCGTGTATTTCTGGTGATTAACTACAAGTTCCTCAGCATCATCAAACTCTCTTTCACCCATAAGAATTGCGACATATAAAAAATGCAGGATATCAGGGAGTTGATTTTCAACTTCTTCAAAATCCATAACACCTATTCGCTTTGCCAATAGATTTAACCAAGATCGGGCTTGAGAGTAGCGGTTTTCTTGTATTGACAAGGTAACAAGCTTTTGCAAAGCATTGTTTGCTTCCAAATCCCGAGCCAATACCTGTCTGATAAGTTGCTCAGCCTCAAATACTAGTCCTTCCTGATAAAGGCTATCTGAACGATGAAAATATATTTTAGGTAGAATAGAGTTGTCATCATTGTAACGGTTGAGCAGATCCTCATAGACTTTATCAGCTGAGGCAAAGAGGCTGTTGTTCCGTAAAGACTCGATGTAGCGTAAGCTTAGCTCAAGATATTTGTCATCTGGAAGTTTCATCGGTCGCTGTTCCCAGACCTGGTTTAGGGTTTCCATTAGCCCTAAATTTCCAGCAATAATTATTATATTCTCGAGCGCATCCAAATTATCTGAATAGAATTGGAAAAAACGAACATATGAGCCCAGGCTTTGGACTTCTAGCTTTTTATTTAGCTCAAGCTCCGCCTTCACCAGAAGATATGATTTGTCATCATAACCCTGCTTGTCGAGAAAGAGCAGAAGTAAATAGGCCTGTTCTGTTTTATTTAGACGATTATATAGAAGAGCGAGACGATAAGTAAGATCAAGATCAGCAGGTCGTTCATTGTGTAATATTTCAATTAAAGCAACTTCATTATCTATTTTATTTTTCCTCTTTAAAGCATCCGCCATGACAAGAAATAATTTCTCTTTATTTAGAGTAATCATATCAAGGTCTTGCCACAATTGGTTGGCAGCATCATTTTCAACTATGGGGAGGTACTGTTGTGCAAGAGTATTTCGTATCTTATTTATTCTGATTGCCACCTTATCGTTAAAAGGGAAGGAACTAGAATACTGTTCAAAATAAAGCAGGGCTTTATCTGGACGATTGAGTTGGGTAGCATAAATCTCCCCAATTTGTAGAGCTAAAGCAGTAGAGAGTTGATCTTGTTTATAGATTTTAATAAAATGGGGCAGTGCTTTCTCAGGTTTATCAATTTCTAAATAGTATTGCGATAATTTGCGGTGGAATGGCAGATAATTCTCTTCTAATTCTAAATATTTGATCCAGTAAACAGCGGCATTTCTATAGAGGTTTTCATCTTCGTAAAGTTGTGCTGTGGTGGCAAGTATTTCTTTGTTTGTTGGATTTATTCCAGCAAGTCTCGAATAATAAAATCTGGCCTTCGTATTGTATCCTAATTTTTTGCTCAAAGGAGCCAGGTCTGCAAGAATTTCAAGGTTGGTGGTGTTACGCTGGTAATATTGTTCCAGGAGAGAATAGGCACTTTGTTCTTTTCCCAAACCCTGAAAGCCCTTGACTAACCCCTTTATAGCAGCATCGTAGACTTGGCCAAATGACGAGTTTTCATAGACTTGGCCAAAATGTCTGACAGCCTTGTTGAAGTGTTTATTAATGAGGGCAAGTTCACCCGCTGTGATAAGGTATTCTTGATGGTTGGGTTCTAATTCTAAGAGGCCTTCTATAACCCTTGCTGCTTTGGTGAAGTCATCAATGGAAATGAGAAGTTTGCAATATTCCCAGCGAGCTTCAACGATATTGGGTTTTAAATTAAGTAAAGCCTGATAAAAATCTTTTGCTTCAGAGAAATTATTATTGCGGGTGTGTTGCCGCGCTTGATCCCAGAGCAATTTCCATGAAGGGGCGGCACCGTCTTGTTCTTCAATGTTTACTTGAATTTGCGAAGCGGCATTAACAACGTTGGATAAACTTTTGGCAGCGATGCTATTCCAGGAAATACTAAGCAGGAGCAAAGCACAGCAAATTATGTGTTTAATGGGATGTTTTTGCACCACTAATAAAAATTGTAGAGTTCTTTTTTTGTGACCAGCATTCATGTCACATCTTTATGGTGCCCTGTGTAAACATCTACTTCATCTCATTTTGCAGGGTAGGTAACGTAAAAGATCGCAAATAATATTTGCCTATACTACTCTCTATTATCACCGTTTACCACAATTCTGTCACCATCAAAAAAATCTACAATATCTGGCATTTCAACTTCAAGGTATTTTTTCATTTTCTTGAGAAGATTTACCTCTATTTGACGAACCCTTTCACGAGAAATATCAAATTTATCGGCGATATTTTGAAGGGTTAATGGTTCATCGGTGAGAAGCCGGCTTTCCAGAATCATCTTTTCTTTCTCGTTGAGTTTATCTTTTAAGATCTCAAGGAGTTCTCCAAGACGTGTTTGCATTTCTTTTCCGGCTACAGTAGACTCAATATTTGGTCCAGAACTTGGAATAAAATTTTTCTGCTCATCTTCAGAATCAGAACGCACTGGCGATTCAAGCGATACGTCCCAACTGTCCATTCTCTGGCTCATTTCTACTACTTCTCTTTCTTTTACGTTAAGCCGCTGGGCAAGGAGTTTGGGTTCAGGTCTGAACCCTTGAGCTTCAAGAAGTTTCTTTTCTTTATTAAGTGAAAAGAAAAGTTTTCGTTGTGCTTGAGTTGTCCCTATTTTTACAAGCCTCCAGTTATCCATTATGAATTTAAGTACATACGCGCGAATCCAATAGGCTGCGTAATACGAAAACTTTACTCCTCTGTAAGGATCAAACTTTTTAGTAGCCTGGACTAGGCCTACATTTCCTTCTTGAATTAGATCCATAAAATTTTGCATCCAGTACTTTTGGAAATCCATAGCGACCTTAACGACTAAACGCAGGTTTGAAGAGACAAGTCGATATGCAGCGTTTTGGTCACCAGTTTCTTTGAAGCGAATGGCTAATTCATCGGTTTCTTCGCGGGAGAGGAGTTCATATTGACTTATTTCCTGGAGATAACGATGCAGAGCAGGATTACTTAACGCGGGTAGATTTTCATCATCAGAAATTGAAACTAGAGGATTTTCCATCTCTCCCTTGCTGTTAATGGTAAGATTTTTTTCCTTCTTTTTTCTTTTTGGCATATATGTGATTGGGTATATACATACCCCCCCTTTATGTACGTTGCATTATTTACTATGCAATCAGATAGTGTCATACTTATAGTAGAACCGAACTTGTGAATGGGCAATCCTAGCATATTAAGCGGAAAGAGGAAAATTCTATTTTCTTCTTCATGGAATTATGATAATAAGCTAGATCCCCCTTTTCGCTTTATCATATATTATATATTTACTACCCAGTCATTTTTTTCTCAATAGCCGAATGAAGAATATAAGAAATTTCAGCATTATTGCCCACATTGATCATGGTAAATCCACCTTAGCTGACCGAATGATCCAGATGTGTGGTCTTATCTCAGAGAGAGAGTTTAAAGATCAGCTACTCGATAACATGGATATTGAGCGGGAACGTGGCATAACAATTAAAAGTCAGACAGTTTGCCTTCCCTACACCGCCAAAGACGGCACTGAATATTCACTCAACCTTGTTGATACACCTGGTCATGTGGATTTTAGCTACGAGGTCTCACGTGCCCTTACCTCATGTGAAGGTGCACTGCTGTTGATAGACGCTGCTCAGGGTGTCGAAGCCCAAACCTTGGCTAATCTTTATCTCGCCATGGAAAATGACCTTGAAATAATACCCGTTATAAATAAAATCGACCTCCCTTCTGCAGAGCCTGAAAAGATTTCTAGTCAAATTGAAGAAGACCTTGGTCTTGATGGCGAACTTGTGCAGATGTGTTCAGCTAAAACAGGCCAAGGTGTTGACGAAATCTTTGAAGCAATTATTGACCATCTTCCACCTCCTATAGGTGAGCTGGATGAAAAACTCCAAGCTCTTATATTTGATGCTAATTATGATCCATTTCGCGGTACAATTATTTCATGTAGAATAATTAATGGCAAAGTTAAAGCTGGTGATACAATTGTCTTTATGTCTAATAATGCGGCCTACAGAGTTGAAGAAGTCGGGGTTTTTAAAGTGGGTCGACAGGAGACTAAAGAACTTACTGCCGGCCAAGTTGGCTATATCATTGCCGGTGTGAAAACTGTAAAAGACACACGACCGGGAGATACTATAACACTTAAAGAAAATCCTAGCAAAACCCCCCTACCTGGATTCAAAGAAGTCCAGCAGGTAGTTTTCTCATCAATCTACCCTATTTCCACTGATGAATATGAAAATCTTGCTGCAGCAATGGAGAAATTGCAACTCAACGATGCTGCCCTAACTTTTCAAAAAGACTCGTCTGTTGCCTTAGGGTTTGGTTTTCGTTGTGGTTTTCTTGGGCTTCTCCATTTAGAGGTTGTTCAGGAAAGGCTTGAAAGAGAATTTGATATATCTCTAATTTTAACAGTTCCTTCAGTTAGGTATCAATTTCTTCTAAATGACAAGAGTGAAGTAGATGTTGATAATCCAGCACATTTTCCTGATCCTGCCTCGATCTCAAAAATACAGGAACCTTATATAAAGGCAACTATACTCATCCCGGAGAAATATATGGGTGTTGTAATGACCCTATGCATGGAGCGGCGTGGCGTTAATACAGACTATCACTATCCAATGCCAGGCAGAATCGAATTTACCTGTGAACTGCCTCTGGCAGAGGTGATATATGATTTTTATGACAAATTAAAATCGATTACCCAAGGATACGGCTCATTTGATTATGATCTTTTAGATTATCGAGACAGTGACCTGGTTAAACTAGACATTTTGGTAAATGGCGAAGTAGTAGATGCGCTTTCCCAGCTGGTACATCGCAACAATGCGAGGGCAAGAGGTTTACACGCCTGCGAGAGACTCAAAGAAGAAATTCCTCGGCAAATGTTCAAAATCGCAATCCAGGCAGCTATCGGTGGAACAATTATATCAAGAACAAATGTTTCCGCATTGCGTAAAGATGTTACTGCGAAATGTTATGGTGGTGATATATCAAGGAAAAGGAAACTTCTTGAAAAGCAGAAAGCAGGTAAGAAAAGAATGAAAACCGTAGGTAATGTGGAAATTCCCCAGAAGGCTTTTCTCTCAGTACTTAAATCTGAGCAATAACCATTTTCTGTTTACTGTTTGGTTCCAAAATCACAACAACCAGATGCTCTGTTATAAGAATTGGGTAAGAGCGCTTTTTAATTCATCTAACCCCATCCCCGTGTGAGCAGAGAAGATAACACGATCATTGGGTCTTATTGTATGCCCAGCATCAAGGATTGCAGCATTTTTCTGTCGCTGGTTTCCTGATAATTTATCAGCTTTTGTATACACAGGTAGATAACCAATGGATTTTGTCCTTAACCAGTTAAGCAGTTGATTATCATGAGGTTTGGGGGGATGACGTATGTCGAAGATGACAACAACACAACAAAGGTTTTCCCTTTTTTCCAAATAAGATGTTATTAACTTTTGCCAACCAAGCTGAATGTTTTTTGCAACCTTTGCATAGCCATATCCTGGCAAATCTACCATATAAGCTTCCCCGTCGACTTGAAAATAATTCAAACCTTGAGTTTTGCCTGGTTTACCACTTACCTTAACAAATCCTTTACGGTTAAACAGCCGGTTCAGTAAACTTGATTTACCTACATTAGACCTTCCTGCAAAGGCAAATTCTGGTAACTCTGGCGCTGGCAGTTGTGCCAAAGCGTGCACACTCAATAGAAATTCGATGTTTTTATAGTACAGCATTTAAATGTGGTGACATTTTTCAGTTATTATTGGAACCTATTAAAAAAAAGGGATCAAACAAGGAACCTCTTATACCTTCCATTACTTTCTAAACAGCTTTCACAAGGTGCAATTTATTGAACCAAACAAATCACTTTTACCACAAGTTAGATTACTTTATTTAAGGCATACTCTATAATCCCTTCTGCTCCATTTTTCTTGAGCCTGGGAATGAGATCACGAACCAGGTCTTCAGAGACCACAGTTTCAACCGAAAACCAGTTGGTTTGATATAGATTAGCTATTGTCGGAGCATTTAAGCTAGGAAGTATATCTACTATGTTTTTCAGTTTATCCTCTGGTACATTCATCTTCAGACCGACTATTCTATCGGCGTTCAAGGCTCCCTGCAGAAGTAAAGCAATGTTTTCTATTTTTTCTCGCTTCCAGGGGTCATTCCACGCCTCTTTATTCGCAATAAATTGGGTGTTTGACTGCATTAATTCATGAATTATGCGTAAACCATGAGCTCTTATTGTACTTTCTGTCTCAGTAACCTCGACTACAGCATCGGCAAGGCCAGAAACTACTTTTGCTTCGGTTGCACCCCAAGAGAACTCGATTTCAACATTTATTTTTTGCTCTTCAAAAAATCTTTTTGTAACGTTAACCAGTTCTGTAGCTATCTTCTTTCCTTCAAGATCTTCAAGTTTTCTGATATCAGAATTGCCTGCAACAGCAATAACCCATCTAGTTGATTTCTTACTTACTTTAGAATAAATCAGATCACTTACAATTACCGCCTCGGAAAGATTTTCCATCGTCCAGTCTTTACCTGTAATGCCAGCGTCAAGCATTCCGCTTTCAACATACCTGGACATTTCTTGAGGTCTGCAAATTGAACAATCAAGTTCGGGATCGTCAATCTCAGGAAAATAATTTCGTGCCGCAGGTTTTATTCTCCACCCTGCACTTTCAAATAGTTCAATGGTTGCATTTTCCAAGCTCCCTTTTGGCAATCCTAATTTTAATTGGGTCATTATCTCTGCTCCAAAATTATGTATATGCAAAGTTTTATTATTTTTTATAAACATCGGCAGGGTCAAAAACCCTATCTCCGATGGTATGCAATTCACCGTTTTGCACCATGCGATAAAAACATGACTTATAACCTTTATGACATGCTGCATCACCTAGCTGATTCACTTTGTAGATAACTGTATCTAGATCACAGTCCACCATGATATCGTGAATTTCCTGAATATGCCCTGATGTCTTGCCTTTAAGCCACAGTTCATTTCTCGATCTGCTCCAGTAATGAGCTTTTTTAGTTTCAATAGTTTTAGTGAAAGCTTCCTGGTTAATGTAGGCTAGCATTAGTATTTCACCAGTCTGGAAATCCTGTGCAATGGCTGGTAAAATTCCTTCGCTGCTTTTGTTAAAATCTAATTTTATCATATGATTAAATGTTTAATTGATTTAAACCATATTTCAGCCGGTATTATTTCCTGCAGTTCACGATAAACCCATTAAGTAGAGAAAAACTCTATGATCTCTTCGGAACGCACTACATTATGCTGGTCACTTTTATTTGTCAAGTTCAGCTTCACCGCTCTTTATCAGTTTGTTGAAGAAGAAAATATATCTTGCATGATGATCCTCTATTTTTATTTTATTTCCTAATTGATATTATTTGTGTAAATGAAAAGGCTTCATTAACAAGAACTTGACTCCTCAGGAGAAATATTAACTTTTATTCCAACGGAAAAATCACAATGACAAAAATTACTGAAATATCCACAATAACAATTAGTTATATTGGAAAGCTTGACAATGGTGATGTTTTTAAAAAGACGGAAAAGGATAACCCCTTAACCATTAAGATTGGTAATCAGGATCTTCCACCGACCCTAGAACAAGCTCTAGTTGGTCTTAGCGAAGGTGAATCAAAAACAATTAGACTCACCCCGGAAGAAGGTTACGGAGCAAGACAAAAAATCTTGCTCCAGGACTTAAGTAGAAAATCCTTTGGTGACAAAGTCCATCCAAAACCAGGTATGATAATTTCCCTCAAGGTCGAGAAGGAAGGTGCAGAACATAGCGTCCCAGCTACAATCATGGAAGTAAATGATGACATTGTTACTGTTGATTATAATCACCCACTTGCCGGTCATCATCTAACCTATGAGGTACACATCCTCAAAGTAGTAAACAATTCGTAATATATCTAATTTATCAGTTCTACAAAGCTCTTCTCCCGTCATTGTGCGGGAGAATAATGTTTGCTCCTACCTCTTTTTTCATCAAACCCTGTACATCTGCAATCCTGTATGTATAAAATAGATAGAACTAATTTAACTCATGATATTTTTCTTAAAGAGGTAATTTTATGCAGATTGAAGATGATGAAATATTGCAAGGCTTTATAGAAGAATCACTTGAACACCTTGCTGATATTGAAAACGATCTTCTCGCCATTGAGGAAGCCGGGGAAAACATAGATGAGGATTTGGTCAACAAAGTTTTCCGTGCCGCTCATTCTATTAAGGGTGGAGCAGGATTTATGGGATTGACCGGGATTCAAGATCTATCTCATTCCATGGAAAATGTCCTAGGACTTATACGCAGCAAGAAGCTCATACCAAATCCCGAAATCATTAATATTCTGTTGCTCGGTTCAGATCAGCTGAGGAGCATGATAGAGGATATCCATAGTTCTAATGATGTCGATATCTCCTCCCATGTTGAACCACTAAATGCCATTTTTGACGGTACCTATCAACCTGCCGAGATACAATCTGAAAAAGTCGAATCGTCACCTGAAGTAGAGAAGGCTCCACCAATTGAACAATTTGAGAATACCAACAAAACAGTCGAAGCGGCAATCTCAGAAGTGGAAGATGAAGTGACTATCCCTGATGAGGAAAATAGAGAAGAAATTCCTGCAGAATCACCAGAAGAATCAGAACAGAAAGCATCACAAGAAACTCCACATGAAACAGCTGCTGAGAGAGAAATTGAGGTTGATGTGCAATCACCTCCTCCTGAGTTAAATCCGTCACCACCAACACCACCTGAGATAACGATGCCACCGACTAGTGCCACGCCTCCTCCAGAAGTTGCTGCTCGAGCAAAAGCTAGTGGTGATACATCCCTCAGAGTCCACGTAAGCCTTCTTGATCAACTAATGAATCTTGCTGGTGAATTGGTCTTAAGTAGAAACCAATTGTTGCAGACCATTGGAGCCGAAGACTTTCGAAATGCAGAAACAGTGGGCCAACGTATTGATCTCATCACCTCTGAGCTGCAAGAAGCTATAATGCTCACAAGAATGCAGCCAATTGGAAATGTATTTAACAAGTTCCCTCGTGTTGTCAGGGATTTATCAGGGAAACTGAATAAAAAAATAGACCTGACAATCGTTGGTAAAGATGTAGAACTCGACAAAACCATTATAGAATCCATCAATGACCCCTTGACTCACTTGGTTCGCAATTCCGTTGATCATGGTATAGAAATGCCTGATGAAAGACGGAAAAAGGGGAAAACCGAAAATGGCATCGTAATTCTTAAGGCCTATCACGAGGCAGGTCAGGTTGTTATAGAAATCAGCGATGATGGTAAAGGTTTAGATGGAGAAGCACTTGCTGCAAGTGCGATTAACAAAGGCCTGCTAACTCCCGAACAAACACAGGTGATGTCTGACAAGGAAAAGGTTAATCTTATTTTCCTACCGGGATTCTCCACCGCCAGTCAGGTAACTGATGTTTCAGGCCGTGGTGTTGGAATGGACGTGGTTAAGACCAACCTGGACAAGCTAGGTGGACACGTTGACATCATCTCAGAAGTAGGCAATGGCACTACAATTTCGATTAAGCTTCCCTTAACCTTGGCAATTATACCCTGCCAGATCATTATGACTGGTGGTGAGCGGTATGCAATACCCCAAGTCAACCTCGAAGAGTTGCTTCGCATTCCTGCCAGCCAGGTAAAAGAGAGAGTTGAGCGTGTAGGTGATGCCGAGGTTGTAAGATTACGCGGAAATTTATTGCCTTTAATTCGTTTAGCAGATGTGATTGGTATTGAGAGGACGTACTACGATTCTAACGATGGTAAAATTAAACCCGATCGTAGAAAATTGATTTCTGACAGGCGAAGTCAGGAATATCCCCCTTTCAATGACCAGACAGAAGCTCCAGAAACGTCAGACAATGGAGCGGAAGAAAGAGGACAGCGATCCGGGAAGGATAGACGACATGCAGCTTCGAGTGCACTCAATATTGTTGTTGTATCGACAGGTGCCATGAAGTATGGATTAATTGTAGACAAACTGCAAGACTCTGAAGAAATTGTTATCAAACCTCTTGGTAGGCATCTGCAGCAGTGCAAGGGTTATGCTGGAGCAACTATCATGGGAGATGGCCGGATCGCTCTCATTCTCGATGTTAGCAATTTAGCAAAGATGGCAAATCTTACCTCAATAGATGGGACAGACCGAGCCTCAGATGTCGCAATTGCCCAGGAGGAATCTATCAGAGCAAAGAAAGACAAGCAATCACTTCTCATATTCCAGAGTTCTGAAGAAGAACAATTCGCTGTACCACTCAATCAGGTTGAGCGAATTGAAAAGATCAAACGATCTGATATTGAGGAACTTGGTGGTAAAAGGGTAATGCAGTATCGAGGAGGCAGCCTTTCACTGCTTGCCATTGATGATGTCGCCATGGTCCAGCCACTTGCTGATCATGACAACCTCTTGGTCATTGTTTTCAATATCCGTAACCGCGCCATAGGATTATTGGCAATAGGTCCCATTGATGCGATTGAAGTATCTGTGGAAATTGATGATGTCACTTTACGGCAACCTGGGATTATGGGATCTGCGATTATTGCCAAACACACCACCATGCTGGTTAATGTATTCGAGATTGTAGAAACAATTTTCCCCGAATGGTTTGAAGACCAAGTCGTCTTTGAAGTAACCGAGAATACAGAGAAAGATCCCCCCACCCTGCTTATTGCAGAGGATTCAAATTTCTTCAGGAATCAGGTGAAAGGGTACATGTCTGAGGCTGGCTATAAGGTTATCGAAGCAGAAGATGGTCAGATTGCCTGGGATCTTCTCCAGGAACATGCCGATGATATTACCATGATAGTAACAGACATTGAGATGCCAAACATGGATGGTTTTGAGCTAACGGAAAAAATAAAAAATGATTCCCGATACTCCAAATTCCCAGTCGTCGCGCTCACCACCCTTGCTGGCGAAGAAGATGTGGCAAAGGGAAAAGCGGTTGGTATAGATGAATACCATATCAAACTCGACAAAGAGCGTTTAATGGCATGTGTTCATGACTATGTCAAACGCTACCATTAAATACTATACGCTTATTTAGATGAATAAATTTTACGCGTTAACGAAAATATAGAGTGAGATAACCATGAGTAATAAAAATATCGTAGAACTTGCAACGTTCTATGTTGGCAATGCTCTTTGCGGCATGGATATTCTGAAAGTTCAAGAAATTAATAAGCTGATGCAGATGACCAAGGTTCCCCAGGCACCTGAATACGTAATTGGTATTTTAAATTTGCGGGGTCAAATCGTCACTATTATTGATCTAGGAAAAAAACTAGGTCTTGGTGAAACGGATCTTTCTAAAGATCCCCGAAATATCATTGTTAATTCTGAGGGTGGACATGTCGGACTTCTGGTACGTCAGATTAGCGATGTAGTAGAAGCAGATATGGAAAAAAAGGAGCATGCTCCAGCAAACATGGGTGGTATTCAGGGGGAGTTCTTTACCGGTGTGTACAAAACTGAAAATGAACTTATTGGCATACTAGATGTTGATAAAGTTTTAAGCATAGAAGATTAAAATGCTGAAAAAGAAATTACGAGTATTGGTAGTCGATGATACAATTGTCTACCGCAAAGCCGTTACTGAGATAATGGAGTCGCTGCCAGAAGTGGAACTTGTTGGTATCGCTCATAACGGCAAAATTGCTCTTTCAAAGATTAAGAGCCTGAAACCAGACCTTCTCACCCTAGATATAGAAATGCCTGTCATGAACGGTTTAGAGGTTTTGGCTGAGATACAGAAAGAAAAAATTAATGTCGGTGCCATCATGCTCTCCACTCTTACGGCTGAAGGTGGAGAAATGACTCTAAAAGCACTCGAGCTCGGTGCCTTTGATTTTATCCTTAAACCGCAAAGTAAAAATTTTACAGAAGGAAAAAATGAGATTAAAAAACTCATTTATCCAATGGTCAAAGCTTATGCAAGGTCCTTGATTGCACCAGGTCTTCAAGGTAAATCTGGGCAATATAGCAAAAGACCATCCCCAGCGCTTAAACCAATTACAAGAAAAGATACCACTGGTAACCAGAAGGCTACAACTGCCATCAAATCAAAACGTTGGGGGAAGTCGGAAATTGTAACCATAGGTATTTCAACTGGTGGTCCCAACGCCCTATCCCAGGTCTTACCGAAACTACCTGGAAAAATAGGTGTGCCAATTGTTATTGTACAGCATATGCCTCCGGTTTTTACCAAATCGCTTGCAGCAAGTTTAAATAAAAAATGTAAACTTACAGTAAAAGAAGCAGTCGATCGAGAGTCACTTGAGAATGACACTGTTTACATTGCTCCTGGCGGTAAGCAGATGAAACTTGTAGCTAGTGCAGATGGGCTAAACCGAAAAATAAAGATAACCAACGATCCACCTGAAAATTCATGCAAACCTTCTGTAGATTATCTTTTTAGATCGGTTGCTGATTACTACGTGGGCCGAACCACAGCGGTTATTATGACCGGAATGGGAAACGACGGTACAAAAGGACTTGAAATACTCAAGAACAAAGACAGTTTAATTATTGCCCAAGATGAAAAGACTTGCGTTGTATATGGCATGCCAAAAACCCCAATTGAATCCGGTATGGTAGATGTTGTAGCACCATTGGACAAGATTGCAGATGAAATTCTTAAAAGCCTGAAGTAATTAAAACGCTTAGGTGAACAGCAACATACGTAATGATAAAAATTAGCTCCAACGAAATTAAAACAATATCCCAATATATCTATGATATATCAGGGATATATCTCGATCAGAAGAAAACTTACCTCTTCGAAACACGGTTGAGTTCTGTTGCTGAAGAGTTGGGATGTAAAACATTTCAGGATCTACTTAACAAGGCCAAGGCAGATCGTGCCAAAAAGATTGAGCGGAAAATCATAGATGCCATCTCTACAAATGAAACCCTTTTTTTTCGTGATAAAGGCCCATTTGAATTGCTGCAGCATAAAATCTTGCCCGAAGTAATAGATGCCAGAACCCCTAAATCCACTACACTGAAAACCAATATAAAAATTTGGAGTGCCGCAGCCTCAACCGGCCAGGAGTTATATTCCATAGCAATCGTTATAAAAGAGCTCGTCCCAGATTTATCACGGTATAATCTTAAACTGCTTGGGACTGATATTTCTGACAATGCGATTTCTCAGGCAAGCTATGGTAAATATAATAAATTTGAGATAGAAAGAGGTTTACCTCGGGCTCAATTGCAAAAGTATTTTTCCCCGAGCGGAGATTTCTGGAAGATTAAAGATGATATCAGATCAATGGTTAACTTCCGCAAAATAAATCTGATGACACCTTTTGCAGCCCTTGGCAAGTTTGACATAATCTTTTGTAGAAATGTTGCCATTTACTTTACGCTCCAGGACAGAAAAAAATTATTTAATAAAATTGCAGATAGCCTAGTTGATGACGGCTTTCTTGTGATCGGTTCAACCGAATCACTCACCGGTGTCTGTCCTAGGTTTATCCCCAAAAGACATCTGCGATCAATTTTCTACCAGAAAAAGTGAGGAGGTCCTAATCATGGATACCTTATCTATACTAGTTGTAGATGATGACCCAGTTATTCGTCGCTTGTTAGAACAACGCTTAAAAAAAGCCGCTTATGATGTAGATGTCGCTGAGGATGGCTACAAAGCTGAAGAACTGTTAAACCAAAAACATTATGATGTTGTCCTTACCGATTTAATGATGCCAGGGGGGATCGGGGGAATAGAAGTACTTGATATTGCAAAAGGTATAAATCAGGACATTGAGGTTGTACTTATAACTGCTCATTCATCTGTTGACACTGCTGTAGAGGCAATGAAAAAAGGTGCAGTTGACTATTTAGAGAAACCAATAAACTTCGACGAGCTATTTCTTCGCATTGAAAAAATTATCAATATACGATCGCTGCTTAAAAATGCGAGAGATATACATGAAGCAATGGATACCACAGAACATGCCGCATCTGAAACAATCCAGAACCTTGAAATCGCTGTTGCAAAACTGCAACTAAGGCTTGATAAGATAGAGAATGTGCTCCGAGATTCCACTCAGGACCCTGATGTTCGAATAGGCGATTCCTTAGAGATTATTGCCGATATTTGATGCGCATATTGAATTCTTCACCTGCTATAATTAAACCAAAATCTATCCATCTGTTTGCAAACCTGAATAAATACGAAAAGGTTAACTAATTAATGATTGGGTGATTGAAATATTTTATCTTTTTAGGCTGGGGAGCATTGCTCGATTCAAGTTGCAAAGAGTTTCCTGGCAAGGAATGATCATCAACAACTCTATTCTCGTCATCATCACCAGCGATTTCCACTTTATTAGGAAGAATTCCAAATAAAGCATTTTCTTTGTAAGCTCCTGAAAATGACGCCCCGGCTGTATCTGCACCTCTGAAATCCGCTTCTGAAATATCCGCCCCATTAAAACTCGTACCCAAGAGAGAGGCATTTTGCAAATTTGCCCCTCTCAGTGTTGCGAGGTGAAGTAGGGCAAAATTCAAGTTTGCATGAGTCAAATTAACCTGTTTAAGATTAGCACCGACTAGGTTTGCTCTCTGTAAATCGCAATTAATACATTCCCTTTCGTGGATCAATTTCTGAATATTTTTTGAAACATTTGCATTATGATGTTCAGCTTTGACTTGGTAGATGTTTACCACCAAAGAGATCGCAACACAAAAAGAGAAAATCAAAATTCTAGGTAACATCTAAAACTCTATTGTCTGATAAGGTTTTTGTTTCTTTTTGGTCTTTCTTTTCTGCCATTTCCACTCCCAAGGAGATACAGGGTTTGGTGAAGCCCACAAACCTTTTCCATCCTCCCTGGCTTGTTTTTCTGTTTTCTTCCATTGAATACAGACCGATTCTTTACAATATAGGTCATGTACCCAGGCATAGCCATTTTTTACAAGTAGATGATTGATGTTCACTTTTTTATATATTACCAGAGCGATAGAGCGAGCATAATCATCTGTGTATAGATGTTGAATTCCAACTGTTTGGTTAAGTAAGAGGTGTTGGAGGAAACGCTTTGCTTCAATTGAGTACGGCTGATCCCACTCAGGGGCATCTACACCCCATAACCTGATTACCTTAGTAGTGCTTCCTCTTTGTACATGGATTGTATCACCATCTATTATAGTGGTGACTGTTGCTGAGTAATTGTTATCATTTCCAGCAAAAGAGACCTGGCACGAAAGTACGAGAAAAAAAGACAGTATAATAAAATTATAAATGAGCTTCCTAAGCATAAAATACTGGTCGGCTTAACGTCAACCATCTAATAAATTGAATGAATTTGTCTCACTGCCTGGCATTATCTGGTCGTGAGATAGACTAAATGCATTTCTTCTGTCAAAAAAATCACACCTAACATAACATATTGCTGTTTCATGAAAAATTAACACTTATTCTACAGAAAGAGTGAAAGTAGTTTTCCATTTTATACTTCACTGTGATATATTTAATCCTAAATGACAAATTAATGACACAAAGATTTACAATAAGATAAATATATCTAATTCGATAATGTTCAAACACAATCTTACCGAAACCGAAGAAGATACTCGGAATTTTCTTCTCAACCTCCCCCTCTTTGATTCATTTAATGTGGAGGAACTTGACATATTGTCAAAACATATGAGCTATGTACATCTTAAAAGAGGTGAATATTTGTTTGTTGAGGGCGATAAAGGCAGCTTTATGGGTTTCGTTGTTCGAGGAATTCTTGAAGTTATTAAAAAAGCTGAAACTGGAGAGAATATTATCATTGCTCGATTAACCAAAGGTAACTCCATAGGAGAAATGGCAATCATTGATAAGTCAACTCGCTCAGCAACTGTTATAGCTAAGCAGCCTAGTATTTTAGTTACTCTCACCGAAAAGGGTTTTGATATATTAACCGAAAGATCACCTGCCCTGGGTGTAAAGTTGATCCAGAAAACCGCAAGACTTCTTAGCTTGAATATGCGTAGAACGTCGAGCAAATTAGCTGATTTGCTTCAAGTCAGATGAAGAAAACCACATATCTTTTTCAACTAAAAGGCTCTTATGACCATAAAAGCATCAGTACTTTTTATAGATTCAGAGTACAGAGTTGTTTCCAATCTTATCTCAACATTAGAATCCTCATTTGAGACATCTTTTAGCTGTATTTCAAAAAAGGATGATATTTCGACTATTCTGCAGAGGAAAAACCCCGATATCATATTTATTGATATATCCTTTGGTGACACCCAAACAGGCCTTCACATTTACAAAAAACTGCAGGAATCATTCACTTCCCTCTTTATAGCAGTACTCCCTGGTGACGACAGCCAGCTACGCTCTCAGATTCTGCAACAAAATCCATTTTTTTATATAACCAAACCCTACGATGAAGCTGAAGTCCGAATCGTTTTGAAACGTGCCCTCGAGAAACATCTCCACCTCTCAGAAAATACCGAGGCTGTGTCCCATGGTGATCAGTTCTGTGGGATAATAGGGAAATCAGTTAAAATGGCACAACTTTTCGATCTTATAGGTCGCGTAGCTGAAGATGATTATTCAACCGTACTTATCCGCGGTGAATCAGGTACTGGCAAGGAACTGGTCGCCAAAGCAATTCACACCAAAAGCCGGAGATATGATAAAAACTTTGTGCCAGTTAATTGTGCGGCAATACCGGATGATTTGCTTGAAAGCGAATTGTTCGGCCACACTAAAGGAGCATTTACTGGTGCAACCCAAAATAAACAAGGTCGCATCCAGTATGCCGATGGAGGAACGCTATTTTTAGATGAAATAGGTGATATGAAGCCAACTCTGCAAGCCAAACTGCTAAGAGTAATTCAAGAAAAAGAATTTGAACCTGTAGGCGGTTTGCAGGCAACACCTGTGGATACCAGAATTCTCGCAGCAACCCATTGTGATCTGGAAAAATTTGTTAAAGAAGGTAAATTTAGAGAGGATTTATATTACAGGCTGAGTGTAATACCTCTGAATATACCTCCTTTAAAGGCACGAAAAGAAGACATTCCAATCCTCATAGAATTTTTTATCCAGACCTATACGGTCAGTCGCGGAAGAGACAGATTTAGTTTTTCCAATAATGCTTTGGAAGTATTGCTGAGATACAACTGGCGTGGAAATGTTCGAGAGCTGGAAAATCTGATTCAGCATATGTCGGTACTTTTTTCTGGGAAAAAAGTTGAAGTGACAGATTTGCCTGAAAAATATCTCCTAGAGGAAAATCAAACCAATGAAGATATACGGCATATCACTGAATCTTTCGCCAGTGATGAGGTTACGGAGAATCTTGAAATACCATTAGCGACTCAGGAAGAAATACCCTTCGATCAAGAGATTGATTTCAATGAAGTTATCAATGATTTTGAGACAAGGCTAATAATTAACGCTATGCGTGCCTCGGGTGGAAATAAAAAAGAAGCTGCACGACTTTTAAATTTGAAGAGGACGACCCTATTAGAAAAAATCAAGAAAAAGAAGATAGACCCAGATAGCTGGTAATATTGAAAAAGATTAAGCAGCCATCTGCATTATGTTATTTTGAATTTTCTCTTGGATATCATCCCTGGATGCAGGAGTAAGCAAAATATCATTAATTCCATACTTCACGGCTTTGATTACTTTGGTTCTTGTCCATTGAGCACCTGCTGCAACTATGGGAATTGCGGCGTGGGTGTTCACTTTAATGGTGACACCATACGCCTGCTCGTCCACCTCTTGCATAACAATGATGACCAACCGCAATTGGGAATGGAGGTGGTAACTAATGTTCTCGTTAAAACCAATTGATGTTGAAGAAATACCCATCTGGTCAAGCTCAGCAGTGACCTTATCCGCTTCTTCCCTGTTGTTCTCAATTATTAATATTTCTGAAGAATCATTCTTGTGATTTGCAGAAGGCGCCTCAGTTGCGCCAGCTTCAGTTGCAGAGTTAGTAGAGTCAGGTGCTATTGATGATACATTATCTGGTAAATTGCTCTCATCAGGTTGGTCTGTTTCTTGTTGATCTGCCAGGAGTTGGTCGAGCTGTAGCAGCGAAATCGGGATCAGCATATTTATGTTGCCATATTGCTGATCTTCAATATAGAGGCTGCTAGTGCTGAGGTAATAGTGTTGATTGGGAATCACATCGTCTGATTCCGCATCAACTTTCGCTGGTACAACAGTTTCCAGGTCGGTTTTTATAAAACGAATACTGTCTTTATATTGTTCCTGAAAAACAGAAGTGTAGGCTCCAGAAATTATATTAGCTATTTCACCATAGGCATCTTCTGCATCTGGAGAAAGTTCGTCCTCATTTATGGCAATTTCAAGTTCCGAGGGGGGTAACATTATTAGTATTGAGCCAAGTCGAATAGCGTCTTTAAGACCAATAAAGAGATAACCCTTCCCTTCAGCACCATCAACTAAATCCATATGTGTAAGAACCTGCTTGCCTGAAACCCCATCAGGAAAAAACTCTTCTTTTGCAATTGGTTCAAAACTGTAATCTTTAAGTTTGATATCAATACCTAGGAGTGCCCCAACCTCTTGGGAGAGTATATCATTACTTGCAGTTAACAGTGAGTTAACAAGTTTTTGGTGATTTTTAATATCTTTAATTAAAGGTTTGTTGTCAGTATCTGGAAGAGCAGATTGATTTTTATCTTCAGCACCTAAAGTTGGTTCTGACTTTTCTTCGCGATCACTGGCTACATCAGATTCGGAGTTGCTCGGTGTATTTTCATTAACCGTTGTCTCCTGACTGTCGAATCCTTGTTCACCCACCTCCTTAGCTGTTTCGGGAATTTCCATTCCGAAGGCTTCAGCAGGAATAAGCATATCGATGTCATCCATCTGTATGCCATCAAGTGACATTGATGATTTGGCTACATAATACCATTGCTCTGGAAAATGCTCCTCTGCAGAAACATCTGTTTTCAGCGGGGCAACAACTGTTTGCTGTTTGCGTATAAACCTACAGGATTTGGGGAACAATTCCTCAAAAACCTTGGTATAGGACCCGGCGATAATATTTGCTATCTCACCATAGGAATCCTCGGTTTCTTCAGAATAGTTTTCACTGTTTACAACCTCATCCAATTCAGCTTGAGGAAGCATTATCAATGTACCACCAAGACGTATAGCGTCTTTGATACCAATGACTAAAGCACCATGACCTTCGATATCTCCGGTGATATCCATTTCTGCAATTATTTTTTTTCCGGATTGTTCAGCAAGGTATTCTTCTTTAGTTGAATATTGACTGAATAGATCAGTTAGCTTGAAGTCAACGCCCATGAGTGCGCCGACTTCTTCTTGTAATCGTTCTCGAACGGTTTCGAGAACCTTGTCTAATTTCTGCTGAACTGTCATAATGAGAAATTGAAGGATTAAATGCTTAGTTTTTAAAGTTATGTATATGTATCGGCAGAGGGAAAACGTAAATTAAGATATAGTTAAGAATTGAGTATATATTTTAACTCTACAAGAAAGACCCCAGGCTCACAGCTAAACAATACCATAATATTCTCTGCACCAGTCAATCCGCCGGTGCGGTAGGATTTTCCTATCACTGCTGTAGGAATAGCCAACTCCGTTTGTATCGAATTATCAGCAAAGAAAATTTTCAAATTCCCGGCCATCATATTGGCAATTTCTCCAACTGCATCCTTTACATCTTCATCTAAAGCTTCCACAGTCATCCCTAGGAAACTGGAAGTTATGCTAACAGCAACTTCTTTGGGAAAATGGATTACCAGCAAACCGCGAATATCTCCACCTAAACCGATCATGGTCGAGATATTTGATTTAACTTCAGCACCGTTTTCCATGTCTTTTGCTTCGACATTCATCATAATCATGGTGCTAAAGATCTCTTGAGTGGCTTTGGTTATCTCTGCCATCAAATTAGTATTAAATTCTGGCATAGAATGTGATTAATATCTGGAAGCACGGATGTACTTCCAGGTGTTGAAATTATTTTTCAAGTTGAAGTTCAACCAAGAAATTACCGACGTCAGAATTAAATGTAATCAAGACTTTCTCAGCGCCTTTTATTGTCTGAAAACCATACTCTTTTCCGGAAACAGTAGATGGTAATGAAAGATCAATATCCCGACCCTTCTCAGACAAAATAGATTTAATGTTGCCTCCCAGCATGTTTGCAATTTCACCGATGGCATCCTCAACATCCTCATTAATATCATCGATATCAATACCTAGGAAATTGCTGGTTATAGCAAAAGCAACCTTATGAGGGATATGAACAGCCATAACACCTTTGCGGGTGCCTGCCAGTCCAATCACCCCGGTAATAGTTTCTTCTAGAGTACCATATTCATCGCACTGGGATTCAGATACAGTAATGTCCATCATCACCATACTCGTGAATATCTCTATCGTTGAGTTAATTATTTGCTCTCTTAGGTTCACAAACTCCTCCATTTACGATGATAGCTAGAGAAGTGGACCGAGCACTTCATTAACTTTATCTGGGGTGAAGGGCTTTTTGATGGCCCCAACAGCTCCAAGAGATTTTGCTTCACCAATTATATCTTCTCCTGTTTCAGTTGATATCATCAATACAGGAATATCTTTTATATTGTCGCGGGTGGATTTTTCACGAAGAAAAGATATCCCGTCCATATTAGGCATATTGATATCACTCAGAACAATATCGACAGCTTCATTCTCGAGAACTTCTAGGGCTTCCACACCATCTCCAGCTTCGAAAATATTGTCAAAATCTATTCCAGCCTGGCGCAATGATCTACCAATGATTTTTCTCATTGTGCTTGAGTCATCTACCAGCAATACATTCTTTCCCATTCATTCCTCCTAATTATAGTGTGACTATTTTTATATATCCTTTTATTGATATAATCCAATTTAGGCCTCGTAATGGCGATTTCAATCGATGTAAATACATCAAGATTACGATGTGCCTGCTCTATAGTATCAAGATCCGTTAAAAAAAATCAAATTACTTCAGAATTAGTCCCAATTTTTAGGTTAGAAACTCCTCAGAGTTCAGCCCATCTCCCCTAATACAAACATTAAAAATCATAGCCAACATTACAGCTCCACAATTATCTGGGAAACGATTTCCCACTTGCAATTACCGCACCAGCATTTTTTGATTCATTATAAAAACAGACTAGTTGTATTGGAGCGTCTACTGGAATGGTAATTGCAAAACATGTTGCCGGAACAGTATAAGATTAATTAAAATTATGCAAAAACTGACAAATTACATACTATTTTTCCTGATATTTTGGCCATTTCTTGTGTGTGCAAAGGAAACGGAATTGGTAAAAATTCGTTCAGCGGTAAACTCAAATAATGTCCAAATTTATATGACATTTAAAGAGGTTCCTACATATAGACATATCCAGAAGGGAAAAAGAATTGACATTGTTCTTGAAACCCTGCTGTCAAATGTTGAACCAATAAATTATCCAGTTGATGACAAAGTGGTCAAATTTCTGACTTTACAAAAGCAGGAGGAAACAATACTTAGTTTTTTTCTTCGTTATGATCCGCAGAAATTTTTTCTTTCCCGTCAGGATGACACAACACTAGTCCTAGATATTCTTCTTGGCAATCAGTTCACCAAAACGTATCCAGAGCTTTCTACAAAGCTTCAAGGTCTCACTGTAGTTTCACAGCAAGGAGTTGATTTTGCTAATCCCTTTGTTTCAAATCCTTATACCGAAAATTGGAGATCATTTTTTTCTAGCTACTCGCCAGAAATAATAACATCTGCTCCGCTTAAATTTAGCATGCCGCCATTTCCAATTATAGATTTACTTCCAGATATAAATGGCAACGATATTCTAAGCGAAAACATCTTTACCATGGCGGTCAAAGAACTTTGGGAAGATATGGTACCCCACCTATTAGAGGCAATTTCACACGGGGTAGAACCAGAAACCAAAAAACTACTGGCCTTAACAATTGGTGAAATTCTCTTTCGTGCCGGGGATTTTGAGAATTCATTTAAACAACTCTACCTCCTTAAAGAAAAATATAGTGAGGAGTACGTTGGTATAGCTGCTGCGTATTTATTAGCCCACCTGCGAGCTGAGCATGGGGATATCCACTTGGCAGAATATGAATTTCGTAACCTCGGCCAACACCAGGATGAAAACTTTAAACTTTCACCATTCATTTATTTTTCCCAAATAGAAGCAGGAATTGCTACAGGCCAACTGAACAGAGTGGCTGAACTCCTGCTTAAAGATGATATCGCCCTGCCTCCTAAACTGGCTTCACTGAAAAAACTGAGACAATCAGATTACTGGTTCACTACTGGAGATTATGTGAAGGCATATGTCGGATATCAGCTATTTGATGAGAAATCGATACTAGACTCTCAACCTTTTTCATTAAATGGATTTTGCAATACCCTCTATAAACAAAAAAAACATAAAGAAGCTTCAAAGTGTTTTCAAAAACTCAGCACAACAGTATCCACGAAGGAAGAATTAAGCCTGGTAAGTATAAAAAAGGCACTGGCTGAGTTGCATCATAAATCTGCACGAGAGATGTATGTAATCTTTTCCAGCATCGAAGATACTTATCCTGGAACGATGGCGGGATTCAGGGCAGCCGTGAAAAAAGCAGATATCCGATACTTATCGCAACCAAGTTGGAGGAAAACAAGCGCAAAATACTATAAAGCTTTTGCAGAAAAGGCAACGGATCGTGAAGTCGCCGAGGAGGCTGCATTAAAAGAGGCAATTGTTCACTACGAGCTCGATAACAAATCTGAATCTATTGAATTATTGTTGAAGTTTCTTAGAGATTACCGAGCGAGTAATCTAACGGAGACAGCCAAGGCGCTACTCATTGAGGTTCTGCCAAAACACCTCAAACAACTCCTAGACGACAAACAATATATCAAGGCTTTAGTGCTTGCTAAAAAAAACAGAGACTTTTTCCAGAAAAATTGGATAGATACAAAGTTACTTGGGCTTTTGGCAAAAGCCTATCATGAGTTGAGTCTTTATGAAGAGGCAAAGAAATTATATCTCTATCTCTTCAGTAGATCAGATGAGATATCAAGAGAAAAATATTACCTCCCCCTCCTCTCGATTCTTTATTCGCAAAACAGTTACGATCTTATCGAAGATTATGCCACCCAGTATTTTTATAATTATCCAGAAGGACTCGATCGTGACCAAATCACTTTGATACGTTTGCAGTCCCTGATTGCTGCAGGAAAAGAGGAGATGGCATTGGAAATGCTTAAAGGTAATCTTCCTGAAATGAAGGAGTTTGATGAGATAGCTGCAACTCTGTATTTCAAATACTCAATGTATGAACGTTCCATTTTGAGCTTGGAGAAATACTGGGCAAGTGGAGACCTAGCATCAGAAAACCTGCTCTTTATTCTTGCTGAAAGCTTATATCAGCAGGAACGTTTTGAACTTGCCGAACAACTCTTTTTAGTCCTGAAAGAGAATTCTAAATTCTATGATAATTCTCGTTATCGTCTAGCAACAATCGAACGTGACAGAGGCAACGAGGAGAGTTCTTTAAAGCTATTTCAAGAGATTGTCGAAAAAGGAAGTGACCCTCAATGGAAAAAGCTGGCAGAAAGAGAGTTACAATTTCATGACTTGGCAAAGAAATTTTAATCCTGAAATCAACACAGATAAGTTTTTGAACTAGGTTTATACATGAAGATACATTCTACTACTGATCAAAACATCGAACTGTTAAGCAAGGTGCTCGATCTGCGCGCAGAAAAGGAAAAGGTAATTGCTTCAAACATTGCAAACAGCGAAACTCCAGGATATTCGCCAGCAAAATTTCGCTTTGAAGAAGAGCTAAAGAATGCTGTCGCGCAGGGATCATTCACACTCAAGACTACGCATCAAACTCATTTGCCTATACTACCCTCCACAATAGAAAATGTTCGTGGCCGTGTTGTTGTCGAAAAAGACACAACCAAAATAGGAGATCAGAATGGGGTCAGCCTTGATCAAGAGATGCTAGCCCTCTCAGAAAACGAGCTTCTTTATGAAACTGCAGCTCAACTATTGAAAAAGAAACTAGGAATTCGCAAATATGTAATCAGCGGAGGCCAGTAAAGGTCTTTAGGAGAAAAATATGGATATATTTACATCGATGAAAATAGGCGCCTCAGCACTCCAGGCTAACAGGATACGTCTTAACACTATCAGTTCAAATATCGCAAATGTAGAAACTACAACAACACCAGAAGGTGGGCCCTATAAAAGAAAATCTGTATATTTTGAGTCTAATCCTCTCTCATTTAAAGACCACCTTGATGCCAATTTGAAAAGCACAATCCAAGGAGTCAAGGTAACCGAGATATTAGAGGATCCAGAACCCCCTAAGTTGGTGTACAAACCAAACCATCCAGATGCCAATGAAGAAGGATATGTTGCTATGCCTAATGTAAACGTCCTTGAAGAGATGGTTGACATGATGTCTGCAACCAGATCATTTGAGGCTAACACTACAACTATAAAGTCAGCCAAAAGGATGGCTCTAAAAGCCCTTGAGATTGGGAGATAAGAAATGGCAACGACACCTATAACGGGTAGCAATATTCCTTTAATATTACCTAAAACCAGCGGAGCTGAAGTCGCTCAGGCAAGCCAGGGCTTTGGTCAATTATTAAGTTCTACAATAGCTGAGGTTAACAAAGCAGACCACAATGGTGACATGGCTATTAAAAAGTTACACACGGGTGAGGCAAAAAATCTCCACGAAGTGATGATTGCCACAGAAGAGGCGGATATTGCGATTCGTATGTTAGTACAGATGCGCAATAAAGCTCTTGAAGCGTATAATGAAATAATGAAAATGCAAATCTAATTTTGTTATAAAGGAACGTATTTCATGGCCGAAGAGACATTACCTGTTGAAGGTTCAACAATTCCTGCAGCTGTTGATATTCCAACAAAGAAAAAATCTATATTCACCTTGATAAAGGAGTGGCCGTTGAGTCGCAAACTTGCGTTTGCAGGTGTCATTGTCATTTCCATAGTGCTTTTCGGCATTCTTATCTTTCAGGGAAGAACCGCTGATTACCAGCTACTCTATGCTAACTTAGGTGAAAATGATGCTGCCCCCGTTGTTGCCTGGCTCAAGGCAGAGAAGATACCCTATAAATTGAAAAACAATGGGCGTAACATTTGGGTACCAGCTAAACAGCTTCATGAAACCCGTTTAAACCTCGCAGCCAATGGTCTCCCAACTGGGGGGGGAGTTGGATTTGAGGTTTTTGACAAGCAGAGTTTTGCTCTTACAGATTATGTTCAGAAAGTAAACTATACCAGGGCATTGCAGGGTGAGTTGGCGAGAACCATTGCTTCACTGGATCCTGTGAACAGTGCTCGTGTGCATTTAGCTTTGCCAGAAAAAAGGTTATTCAAGAATCAACAAAAACAAGCCACAGCTTCTGTCATTCTTTCTCTTGCCACCGGTAAAATTCTTGATCAAAAACAGGTGCAGGGAATTATCCATCTTATATCTGGATCGGTTAGTGGTCTTGAAACCGAAAACATCTCGGTTATTGATCAAAATGGTGTGGTTCTGGATTCTGGCAGGCAAGAGGAAAACGACAAATTCGTATCTATTGATATGCTGAGTTTCCAACAGGAGGTTGAACGCAGACTTGAGATGCGTGCACAAGCTTTGCTCGATAAAACCATGGGAAACGACAAAGCAATGGTTAGAGTCAGCGCATCACTTGATTTTTCCAAAGTTGAAAAAACGGAAGAACTTTTTGATGCTGAAGAACCTGTGATACGCAGTGAACAACTCAACCAAGAACAAAGTGGTGTACCTTCAACCGGGGGAATCCCAGGAGTGCAGTCCAATCTTCAAGGAACTAGCGAAACAGAGGGTCCTGACAATGCTTCAAGCAGAACTTCACGCACAACAAATTATGAAATAAGCAAAACTATCAGCAAAATTGTCAATCCCGTTGGTACTATTCAGAAATTATCAGTCTCGATCCTTGTCGCCGACAAGGTGACACCAGGAAATGAAAATAGCCCAACAACAATATCTCCTCGGACACCAGAAGAACTCAAATCACTTGAAACAATGGTATCTGCAGCACTCGGGCTTGTGCCTGATCGGGGAGATCAAATTAATGTTATATCTATGCCTTTCACCAAATCAACAGAGGATGCCGCAACCCAAGAGGCAATGCCAGGTAATATGCTTTATGAATATTTACCATTTGCCAAGATAGCTCTCATTGCCATTGGTCTATTGCTCCTCTACTTTGTCCTGATAAGACCAGTCATTAAAACTATGAAAGGAGAAGTTCAGCAGCACTTTAAAACCGTCGAAGCGTTGGAACAGGAACGCTTAGCTTCTGAACAGGCATTGGCCATTGAGCAGCAGAAAAAAAATGAAGTTATATTAGAAGATCCTATTACAGTTTTGCGAAGAGAAGTAATGCAAGACCCAACTCCATCAGCACATATAATAAAAAACTGGTTGCAGGAAACATAAACCATGAGTGCAGAGAGCCTAAACAATGTAAAGAAAGCGGCAATAGTCCTCATGTGCCTGGGTGAGGATGCTACAGCCAAAATATTTCAGGAATTCTCAGATGATGAAATACGCAGAGTAACCAAAGCCATGGCATCAATCGAGCATATTCCCAGTGATATTAAGCAAAAAGTGCTCGATAGTTTTGTTGATGCACAAAACGATTATGCTGGGCTGTTTGTTAAAGGAAGTGATTTTGCCAAAATGGCCTTGGCGAAAACTGAATCTGATCGTGCAGCAGCTCTCCTCGATCAGTTCATCTCTGGTGAAGAGTCAAACCCTCTGGAAACAATCTCGATGATGCAACCCCGTATGGTTGCAAGTCTGCTGGAAAAAGAACATCCCCAAACCATTGCATTAATTCTCTCAACCCAACACGTGCAACATGCCAGCGATATCCTTGCCTGCTTACCGGAAGAAATGCAAGCTGATGTTGTTTATAGGATAGCTAAAATTGAAAAAGTTTCTCCTGAAGTGATAACTGGTATTGAGGAGGCGTTGAACAAGGAATTAGGTAGAAGTATCGGTCGCGAGCAAAAACAAGTCGGTGGCATCAACAAAGTCGTAGACCTGCTCGGACATATGCAAAATAATTTAGATGCAGATATCCTCGAGAATATTGAAGAGACTGACATTGAAATGGCAGAGGAAATCCGCAAACTGATGTTCACCTTTGAAAATCTTATAAGTCTAGATGGCAGATCATTGCAGATGATACTTAGAGAAGTGAACAACGACTCTTTGACAATGGCTCTAAAAACTGCCTCTGAAGAGATGCGCGAAAAAATATTTGCCAATATGTCAAGTAGAGCTGCTGATATGATTCGTGATGACCTCGATGCAATGGGACCGGTCAGGCTTTCAGAGGTTGAGGCAATGCAGCAATCCATTGTTAAAATAGCAATGAAGCTCGAAGAGGAAGGTAAACTTGTCCTTAACAAAGCTGGAGGTGATGAGTTTGTCTAAGGTAATAAAAAATAGTGGTGACTTCGTTCCCGAAAATATTATCTCCAAGGATCTAGATGATAAACCGGTATGGGGACAGCTGGTGAAACGTATCGAAGCAGAAAAAAATCCTCCTGAGCAGTCAAATGAAGGAGAAGCTACCCATGGCTCTGTTGCCGCGAAAACCTTCGAATCAGATTTTTCTGCTCCAGATATTAGTTCAGAAGATGATGGGCAACCTCGCGTTACCATACCTCCTGCTGATTTAACTGGACAAGCAAAATTGGACCATAAATACACCCAGGATGAATTGGATGCTGCCGTTGAGGACTCTTACAACAGTGGTGTTCAAGCCGGGCTGGAGAGGATGGAGAGTGATTATGGTGTAAGTGTCAAGACCTTGCAGTCTGTATGTGAACAGTTAAATACCATAAGGGAAACCATTCTGAAAAACAGCATGAGTGAAATGCGTGAACTCGTTATTCTCATTGCCGAGAAAATCATCAGGCATTCTATTACGTTGCAAAAGGATACAATAGTTAGAACTGTCGAAGATGCAATTCAGCAAGCTGTTAAATCAGATGAGTTTATAATATCCGTAAATCCAGATGATTACATAACAATAAAAACAAAATCCGCTGATTTTATTAATTCCGTCAGTGGTCTCGAAAATATCATCGTGAAATCCGATTCCACAATCGATAGCGGTGGGTGTGTTGTCGAATCAAGCAATTGTACTGTAGATGCCACTTTGGTGAGCCAGCTGGAAATTATATCGGAAGCGTTACATGAGAAGTAACCATGGTTAATCCTACAATCTTTTCTGGAGAACCTTGATGTCCTTGACCTGCGATACCCTGAAAGACCTGGAAACCATAAAGGTTTATGGTAAGGTTACAAAAATTGTTGGTTTGGTCATTGAAGGATATTGCCCCAATTCTTCCGTTGGCTCATTGTGTAAAATTACTTCAATAGATAACAACAAAAAGATTTATGCCGAAGTTGTAGGTTTTAGAGATTCCTTTGCGTTGCTCATGCCGCTTGGTGAGATCCGAGGTCTTGGACCAGGAAGCAGAATAAGAGTTATCAAAAATTCAGCGACGATTAAAGTCGGTAGCAATCTTCTAGGCAGAGTAATTGATGCAATGGAAACACCTCAGGACAGTCTGCCAGATCCTGTGCTCACAGAAGAAATGAGTTTATATGCTAATCCTCCGGGTCCAATGGAGAGAAAAAACATCTCCGAGCCGATGGATCTTGGAATTCGTGCCATCAACGGTCTAATGACCTGTGGTATGGGGCAAAGAATGGGAATTATGGCTGGTTCTGGTATCGGCAAAAGCGTACTTTTGGGGATGATATCTAAATACGCTCGTGCAGATATCAATGTCATCGCCTTGATTGGTGAGCGAGGTAGAGAAGTACGGGAATTTATAGAACGAGATCTAGGTAAAGAAGGATTAGCAAGGTCAATTATTGTGGTTGTCACCTCCGATCAAAGTCCACTTTTACGTATGCGCGGAGCCTTTGTGGCGACCACCATTGCGGAATATTTTTGTCAGCAGGGAAAAAATGTACTTTTGATGATGGACTCCGTTACCAGATTTGCCATGGCAATGCGTGAAATCGGTCTGGCTGTAGGCGAGCCACCCACTACAAAGGGATATACTCCATCAGTATTTGCCACACTTCCGCGCCTGCTGGAACGAGCTGGTAGATTTACTCAGCAAGGATCAATTACCGGACTTTATACAGTCTTGGTGGATGGTGATGATCTCACAGAACCCGTTGCAGATTCGGTAAGATCAATTTTAGATGGTCATATAGTTCTGTCGCGGGATATTGCTGCCAGGAACCATTACCCAGCTATAGATGTACTCAATTCTACAAGCAGAGTTATGCGGGATATCGTAACTCCCAGGCATCTTGAATTATCAGGCAAAGCGCGGAGTATTTTAGCAACCTATACTGATGCTGAAGATCTCATTAACATAGGAGCTTATGCCAGAGGTTCAAACCCGCAGATTGATTTCGCTATAAGCAAAATTGATCTGATAAACAATTTTCTGCAGCAACGATTTGATGAGTCAACTTCATTGAGCCAGACCAAAGAAGATTTAGGAGCAGTTCTAAGCGATAGAAAAGACGAACCCTCAAATAAATATGGTCGAAGAAAAAATGATACCAAAGATTGAGAGTTAAGAGCAAAGAATCATGAAACCTTTTTCTTTGACGACTGTTCTTAAGTATCGCCGACAGGTTGAAAACAGTGCTGCTTTATTGTTGAGTCAAGCACAAGTAAAGTTGGTAACTGCGCAGCAAAAGCTTGAGAATGTTGATAATGAAATCAATGCAATTATTGTGGACGCAAAGGCACAGCAATCATCCGGAATAAACATTGAAGATCTCCTGCGTTATGAACATCGAATTTCTTGGCTAAAAACAAGGCGCAAGGAACTCAGTAAAGAATATGAGGCTGCTTTAGAGGCCGTTAATAAGAAAAGACTAGATGCCATTGAAAAAAGTAAAAATAAAAAAATTCTTGAACGACTTAAGAAAAAACAGGACTCCCAATGGCGGACACATCAGAATAGAAATGAAAATAAGCAACTTGATGAGGTCGCAGTTTTTTCTCATAAGAGGAAGCTGCGTGAAAATTCCTAACCAAAGATCACATTTATTATGAGAACACATATTTTACCCAGAATAGTCAGAGTTATTCTACCAATAATTATATTAACAGTTCTAACTCAACTTACGGCTATATCTGCTGAAGAACTCGACAAAAAAGAATACTCCTCGGTAGAAGAACGGAGGATATACGCTTTAATACAAAAAGAAAGAGATAGATTGGTGCAGAGAGAAAAAGATATCGATTTACGCGAAAAGGAGCTAAAGACTCTTGAGTCATCCGTCGATAATAAAATTGCTGCAATAGATAAGAAACTAGAAGACCTAAAAAATCTTCAAACAAGAATAGAAGATCTTTTAACTGAGAAAAGCAGCATTGAAAAGAAACGCATTAAGGAATTAAGCACTATTTATGAAAAAATGGTACCAGGAAGAGCAGCACTTGCGATGACAAGCATGGATCCACAGTTGGCTACGGATCTACTGGCGAATATGAAACCTAAGGCTGCCGCTAAAGTTCTCAACGTCTTAGATAAACAGAAAACATCAGAACTTAGCACGACATTTACAACCATTCAATTAGAGTGACATTTTTATGGAAGCATTCATCGTCCCCCAGATACAACCACAAGCCACTCCAGCTCCAAATGCAAATTCTATCAACCAAGTATCTGATGAATCCTCCTTCGCCCCTACCCTCAACAACGCGATATCTGCCCAGAACAGCAAGATCATAAAAAACCCAAATCAAAAGAACCCTGCTGACTCTAATAACCACTCTGTTAATCGAAGAAACACTGATACAGATGGAGTTGCAACAGAATCCGGAATGAGCATTGGAACGAATGACGATAATCTGGAATTAACCTATGCCCTGCATAGTGAATTTATCATAGATCATATGGATGAAAAGGGTTTGCAACTCGGAATTGAAATAAGTTCGGCTCCTGTGGAAAACAACCTGTCTCTCTCAAAACACATTTCTGGAAATGTAGAAGAGCTAATAGACACAACCCCTGAGGTCAAGAACCTCACATCTCAACTAGGCCAGCACCTCGAGGGGTTTGCCAATGTCAACGTAACAAAAACCGATATTGATGTTCAAAAGACTCAAGTTTTTGCACCTCTTGAACGCCTGAATATATCGGAGACTAAAGGGGGTAAAAATGATTTGCAGTCTCCTACTTATATTGACACACAATCCCCTACTTATGCATCTCAAAGCATCACCATTTTACCAGAAAATACTTCTACACCGAAAAGGCTCAGCAGTCTCATTAACGGTAATTCGCATAGAGCTGAGTTAGTCGAGCAAAACCCTAAATCTGCCAATGATGGAATTAAAGCTACTATCTCATTATCCACACAGCCTAAATATACAATATCAAATAGTCATAAACTTTCCTTCTTGCAAAACGAGGATTCTTTGACCTTTAGTCAAATAAGAGAAGGCAGACCACATGTCATCATGCAAAGAGTTGGATCTCCTATTGCAGAACCGGTTATGGGAGACACATTGTCGGCAACTCCAACTCTGTCGACTGAGAAAATTTTGTCAGAAATAACTCAAATACCCACAAATAATCAAAATACATCTTTGCGAAATGAAAATCCCAAGTTACGCCAAGATATCGCAGGTCAATTTATTGATAAATCAATTAGCCGGCAGAGCGTAATTTCAGATCAACTATCAGGTCAGCAACAATTTGAACCTGATAATGAACAACAAAATCAAAATCAGTTTAACACTTCTGCCAAAACTGGAGATATCGCAGGGCAAAACACAATATCTCAGTTACCAGGCGCACAGACAGTAGATAAGACTATTTTCTCAGTTGCTGAACATCTGAAACCTGGTCTTCCCATTTTTAATCAACATTTTTCAGAAGATAATGTGTTGAATCAGGTGATGCAAAGGTTGAGGCTTTCGCAGAATCTTCTTGATTCAAAACTCGTAATGAAGCTCCACCCGGCTGAATTGGGTGAACTTAAAATTAACGTCCAATTAAGAGAAGGGTCAATCAACGCTAGCATTCTAGCACAGAATCAGCAAGTTCAGGAAATACTTGAAAAGAATCTGCCGAGATTGAAAGAGATGATGGAGCAGCAGGGTTTAACTGTTGATGAGATCGTAATAAATTTAGATAGTGATTTGGAGTCTCAGTATAATCTTTTTGAAGATCATCTTGCCAATGATGAAAACTCATCATCTCCTCGAAAGACTAAAAATTCGCAAGAAAATTTTACTGTGGATAATGATTCAGAGGAATTTGTCGAAGTAGAAAACAACGAATCCGATTTAGTGGTAAATGTAAAAGTTTAAGGCTATTATTATGAACTATCTTGATGGAATTACAGAGACAGTAAATACTACAGCTACAAAATCCAGTAGTAGTGAAAGCAGTACCGCGGACATCTTGGGAAAACAAGATTTCCTCACCCTTCTGGTGGCGCAGCTTCAGAATCAAGATCCCCTCAATCCTGATGATCCAACTGAGTTTACCGCTCAACTTGCCCAGTTCAGTTCACTTGAACAATTATTTAATCTTAATGATTCGATGGACAACCTTGTTACTTCAAATGCAAACTCAGATAAATTTGCTACCCTGCAAACCATTGGTAAAGAGGTAGTGTACCAAAGTAGTGAATTCGAATACAACGGTGAAGGCGCGGTCCAACTTGGTTATCAATTGGATGGAACAGTAACTGAAGCACAAATTACCATTCAGAAAAATGGTACAACAGTAGCGGTACTTGAAGGCTCAGAGCTAACGGCTGGAAACCATTTTCTTACTTGGGATGGTTTGGATACAGATGGAAACCCAGCTGAAGCTGGTTCCTACACCTTTGCGATCTCGGTTAAAGCTGGGGAGGGTGAAAGCGTTGCGGCGGCACCTTTGATCAAATCGGAAGTAACGGGTGTGGATCTTACCGGTGATTACGGTGGTCAATTATCTACAGTCGCAGGTGATGTATCATTTGCCTCAATACTTGGAGTTTATGACATAGAACCTCATCAGACTGAGGATATAAACGAAGATGAAAGTGATACGAGTAATCAAGAACAGGACGATGATGGGCCTGTATATATAGAAACAGTACCTGGTGATTATTTTAGCTGACAACTGCAAAATAA